>JAILFJ010000036.1 GCA_024697625.1 Oscillospiraceae bacterium | reverse complement strand
GCTGTGGCGACTATCAGCCTTATCTGGATGAATTCTGCTTCCGCTATAACCGACGCTTCCAACCAGCGCAGCTCTTCTCTCGGCTTTCAAGGGCTGTTGCTATATCTTGTCCCTTGCTGAGTTAAGCCGATACCCATATTTGTCATTTCATGAAAATTATTACTGAGGAGAAGCATCTTCAATTATTGAATGAAGAGCTTAGCAAACGCCAGCTTACCCTTTTATGATATCTTCGAGCAAAGGATCTACTCCATTTCTGATAATTCTTTCGACCAGATGTTGCGCGCTGAACCTGTTAACATCCCATGCAACATATCGCAAGATAGTGGCCGCAACTTCTTTAACCACAAAAGAGAAGTCGCTCGATATGACTCGTGCGGCAAAAGACGCAAATGGATCGTTTGCCTCAAACGATCGGCCACACACATCTCGGAATGATTTTTCAATACTTTGAATGATATGCTGGGCTTGATCCTCGCTCGTGTGCATAAAAGAAAGCAGCGCGTTTGAGAAACCCCGCATATTATTCATAAGAGCAGTTGATATTTTATCTGCACTCAATTCATAGATGTAGTTTTCAACATCTGTATCATATGTGCCTTCAATTATCTTCTGCTCGACGCGTTCTTTGTTCTCGGCTTGGGCGTGGTACTGAACAGCTTTTTCAAAGAACGACGATAATTGGCCTGCATCTGCATATCTGTATGCTGCATCTGAATTGGTAGCTTTCTCAGCAACGCTCCTATACGTGTGGTGAGAGTCTCGCGGATTGCCTGTCATTATAAAGTTAATGACTCGCCCCAGTGAATAAACATCGCTCCGCTTGTCCGCATCTTTCAGCATCATAAACTGTTCCGGCGCACAGTACGAGTATTGGCCAACTGCGTTCGTATGGACTGTCTGATGTGACGTGAAAACTTGGAGATCTTTTCCCAATCCGAAATCAGCGAATTTCAGCATCCCAGAAATGAGAAAGATATTGTTAGCACTGATGTCACGATGAATAATATCCTTTTTGTGTACCTCCGACATGATGTATAAAACTTGTCGGACGCAGGTCAACTTAATGTCATCCGACAAGTCATTCTTAAGCACATAATCTTCCAGCGTTGTTTCAGCGGGTTCCATTGTATAGGAACAGTTTCCTTCGTCGAAGGAGTAAACTTCAATAATTCCAAATGTCCCTTGCAAAGATTTTGTGATAGTAAACTCTCTTTTAAATCTGCTTCTAATTCCTGCGTCAGTTACGAAGTCTTCCTTCAATTTTTTTACGACCAGACCCGTTGACTTTTGCCGGTATACATTTGCAAAACCGCCACTTCCTATTAGAACCAGATCGTCGCTTTCTTTGACCAAATGATATTGACCGTTTACGTGGGTGATCTTACAAAGGTCTTGCCCGACGATTCGATTCAACTCACTGAGAATTGCTTCAGCCTTTTCAACTGCTTCAACCTCAGTAATGCCCAAATCCCGCATAAGGAACGCTTTGCTAAGAATTGTATTTAAAAATGAATCAATGGTCCGCGTGTTCAGCAGGTCTACAAGCTTGTCGTAAACATATGCCCATCTTGATTGGAATCCGCTATGGTATTGGTCATTCGCTTGAAAATACTGATTGAAAAAGCTGACAAGCTGTGGCCCGGTCTTATAGGAGTAATATCCCTGTATGTCACCACAAAAAATTTGAGCTATTTGTTTTATAGCGTCTTCGCTGATCACTATAGTTCAATCCTCCAGCGCAAACTAAAATCCATTCGTGAGTTTTCTAACATTATCGACAAGCCGGTCATATGTAATAATATGAAGTTCCGGCGTTTCATGCTGAGTCTGCCCACGCATTTGGTTTGCAATATCATTCATACGAGACCTTCGACTGACAACCAGGCAATAGTGAACGCCCCATTGTGGAATGCTCCTACTGATTTGCCCTAATCCGCAGCTTTCCAAAAAATAAACTCTATTATCAGCCATCCATCGTTTCCAATCACGGATTTGCGTTAATCCCTTTCGTACCGCCTCGGTTTCTGCGTTTGAATTAAGGAGTTTATAATCCACATTGACGTCTTCAAACTCTACAAGCACGACATGAAAACCGATTGAATTGCTTCCAAGTAGCATATAATCTGCACAATACTCCGCTCCAAGAGCCTGCTCAGAAACAATATACGCTTCGTGATGGCCGAAATCGTAATCTGCCATGATAGAGCCCGGAATAAACCACTTCCGATTAGCCTTTATGTAGTGCTGGATATCGGCCTCTTTTGATGCTGAGTCAAGCGCAGCAAGTAAAGCTGCGGACTCAGCATCAAAGTCGATTTTACTTCCCTTAAGATTTGAGAGATTGATGAACTTATCAGGCGCAGTAAAATCCATTTTTCCTCCTAAACTCAATCTTCATCTGAACCATCTGTCAATACAATCGGCCTCATGGTTGATTCGATCAAAGAAATCTCATCTTCCGATAGTTCGAAGAGCGCATACAGGTCCGCGTCTGTCCAGACCCTCGTATAGTCCATCTTCGGAACAAACACAAAGTTGTTCTTTGAGATATGGACGGACGAGTAGGTGCAACGCATCATAAACCGCGGGAACTTGCACGTCATGAAGTCGCGGAAGTTGACAGCCTCTGCCTCGGTATCGAAGAAGCCAATATTGAGGTATGAGAAAGAGTCAACTTGGCCTGGAGCAAGGATTTGCGGAGTCGAAATAGAACGGTATCCATTCTCGGGTTTTACACCAACCTCACCATTCTGTGGCACCATAATGGATATCTTGATCTTGTATTTGTCGATCAGATCGGCGTTCTTTTTCACAGAATCGCGTGCAATATAGCTGATCCCTTGGCTGTTAAACCCAACACTGTGGATAAGCTCAATATCGCCATCCTGATACTCTGTATGCCCCTTCTCTTTTGAAGGAATACCAAAGGTATCAAGCGCAGAAACCATTTCAGAAACGAATTCTGTTGCTTTTACTTTTACCTTTTCAATGATGGTGATTGCCGCATTGGAACGGATGAACATATCCCCGTACTGGTTAAGAGGCCTACGTAAAGTGTTGCGAGTTGTTCCCGAAATGTTTGTGATTTCGCAGCCGCTTTCAGAAACTTCACCCCAGAGGAAATAACAGATGCCACCGGCAATATCAACCGTCGGGAAGAGGTCCTTTGCGTTTGGATAGTCGAAAATCTTCATCAGCCGAGTGTCAGTCAGCATGGCTTGCCGGAAATCATTCAGGCCCATGCCGCCATTGTACCAACGCGCAGGGATGATCATAGAAATATAGGCGGGATCGATGGCTTTTGCCTGTTCAACGAACGTATTGAACACAGGAGTAGCCTGCCGTGCGGCACTTCCAGTATCAAGCCCGCCGTTTGTGATGCTCTGATAGGGCGGATTGCCGACGATTGCATCGAATTTCAAATGATCACCTTCTTTCCCCCAAGTAGCAGGATTAGAAACTTTCCGCGCCAAACGTTTCCGATCCTTCATTCTTTCCTGCAGCTTCGACAAAAAGATTGTGTTTGTGCTCGCGTTTCTATATCCTGTCAGTGTGCGTTTGGTGATGGCTACAGCCATTTTTGTTTGGCAGAGCACATACAAATGCTTGAGAAGCACTTCGTCCCATACCGCTTGCGCCTCTTCAATAGAGAGCTCTTTCTCCGGCTTCGGAAGGAGCATACGGTAAATGCTGTAGGCAATGTATAACGGGTACAGACCGGATTTGGAGTTCATCTCCAAAATCCGAACATCCTCGTTAAGGAACAGCGTGTCTGTGACCGTTCCGTTGTCTATCAGATGCGGTTCATCAAGCAGGCCGTCTGCGGCCGGATATCCTTCTTTGTAAAAGCTGTATCCGCCAACGGTATCGCCAAGATGCATATTGACGATCCGCCACGGCGTCAAAACGGATTCCTTCGCAGGATTGCGGAAATAGCTGAAGATTTCGGCAATTCTCAAAACACGCTGAGTCGGCATCAATTCGTCTGCTGCTTTTGCTAAGCGACGGATACGCATTCCCGCGCCGGCTATCACATCCTCATCATAGAAGACCAGCAGTTTCCGAAACAGCTCTTTGTCAACCTCTTGCGGCATGAATTCCTGCCACGAATCCTGGTCAACAATGGTGATGAAATCTTCAAGCTTTATCGTCTCGTCGAAATCAGCAGCCGTGCCATAAATGAGCAGCGGAAGCCGAATAGAGATGTTCCGCAGCAGGTCAAACAGGCTCTGCTGCTTTTTCTTCATCTCACGTTCTTTTTCAAGAGCAGCAATCTCTTCGCGTGAGCGTTCTTTCTTAGGCTTACGCTTCGCATCCTGTGCCTTCCGATACTCCTCTGCCGAAAGGCCCTGATCGTTAAGCGTGACACCTGTTTCTTTCTTGCCCTTTTTCTGCGGCGTCAGCCTCATCCAAAGGGTGTCAATCAGCTGCAGCTTGCTCTTGTCGATTACGATACCCGCATCCGCCTTATAAATGCTGTCATCGTCAAAGCCGCTTTTGATTGCCGCGTCAACAGTCAGACGTTTAAGCTGCCGCATCATCTTTGGCACATCGTAGAACTCCATGCCGGTCTCGCCCTCGCTTAGCACGGGACAGAAGTTAAGGAATTCACCCAGTTGGACACGTCCTTCGTCATCCGTGCCGACAGCAGACTTTTTCAGCTGATGCACATCAGAGAGAACTTTCAGCGTGCGATCAGGGGCAAAATCAAAGGCATAACATACCTTTTTCTGTTTCCCGTCAATACTGCCGGCAGATTGGACGCGGAAGATTGTCTGCATATATCCGGCTGCTGCAGTGTTTGAAGATCCGGATAGGAGCATGACGCCTGTCCACTCCTTTACAGTGACGCCGGTTGTCAGTCTGCCGCACGACAGCGTTATCGTCCGCTCATTGCTCTTGATCGCAGAGCGCACTTCACTAAGGGCGTCGTCATATGGCATTTCGACGTCGCCTTCTCCGGCAACATTCACGATTTTGTAGTTCCCGTTCCCAAAGACAGGATGCGATTGTAGCATTGCGCTGAAGGCACGTGCCTCTTTCACGCCCGGAAGAATCCAGAAAGTATGCTTGAACATATCTCTGTATTCCTGCGTGGAGAACGGGTAGTTGGAGTCGGGACTATCTGTTGTAATCAGGTCGAGGAATGTGCGCACATCGCTCTCATAAACGAAGTCTCCAACCGATACGCCTGTGGGCAGCGGCCGAAAATCACGCTCCGGATCTCCTGTCCATGTACGGAAGAATTCCCTGAAGTTAAAGGCTACGTTCTCATCCTCAAAGCGGTAGGACGTACGCATCTTGTTACGAAGATCAAACGTGCATATCCTCAGTTCGGGAAGATCCGCATAAGGATTATAGTCGCCGGGGTGTTTTTCGTCCCATTCTCTTTTCCTGCGCTGCTCCATTACATAGTCCCAGGAGTACACATTGCTGTCTTCGTACTGATTGAGAAGATTATACGGAGTACCGGATAGTTGCAGGACTTTTTTCGGTGGCTTACCGGTAGACGTTTCTTCTAATAGCTTCTGGACTGCTAATCCGAGCTCTGTTTGTGTGCCTTCGTGGGCTTCATCATAAATAATCAGATCCCAATCCATGCCAAAGACAGCACGGTTTTTATCATAGTTGCCACCTACGAGCTTTGAGCCGCGCAGGTCCTGCATGGATGCGAAGTAAACAAACGGCATCCCACTTTGCACCATGTTTTGCAAGATGCGGTCGTTTTCAGCGTCAATTCGCGCGTCTTCTGCAGTGAAACGATCGCCGACCTTGATATTCGCTTTAGTAAGGAAAACTCGCTTATCTTCGGCGAATATCAGATCGAAGTCCGCTCGCCAACCGTCAACCACCGCAGGTCGGTGCGTGACTACCAAAACACGCTGGTAATTCACCTCTTTGACAAGAGAATAAGCCGTGACAGTCTTCCCAAAGCGCATCTTGCAATCCCAAAGCATGCGATCGCTTTTACGGAAGATCTTTTTCGTTTTGTCAATGCAGTCTCTCTGCTCATCTCGCAGAGTAATCTTTCGCTTGATCGGAAGCCACGCTGCGGTTTCATCAGTTTGTTCGGGTTGTGTTTCAGCACCTTTCTCGGCAGGAGTAAGCGTATTGCGGCCTTCCTTTACCGCATGAATAGCAGCCACAGCCGGCGGCAGAGTAACACTAAACCATTCGCTGTCGCGCCCGGAATCGTAGAATTTGCGTGCCAAATAGCCGGAACGATAGAGCACCTCATGGACATCATGATCGTTGAAAGAGGCGCTTTCAATCGTCCCGTCTGCCAAGCGCACCTGTTTTCTTGCCAACTCGGTGTGCAGAAGCTCATAGTTGATGAGAGCGGTGCGCGTATACTCTCGAATGCGCTGATGCGCATACTGGTTCAGTTCATCGCAATTCGGCGGTAACTGCCGGTAACTGGACGAGCTGGAGAAGCTAGTCAGGCCAATTTTCAGGAACCCCTCATGATCTTTATCGTGAATGGCAAAGATGTAGATCAAATTGTATTGTGCGGTTCCGGCATATATCTGATCGCTCATGTCTTTGCTCCTTTCACCATTGATATAAAGGGCAAGCTTGCTTTCTCACGCCAATCAAACACTCTGCAGTAGATCCCAGTATGCTCGTGAATGGCTCCCTTGCTGCATCCTGGACAAGGATGCTCATCGTTAAATTCCCCGAAGAAGAACGTATCTTCGTACACGACTGGTTTGCAGCTCAAAGGGATTACGTATTTCTGCCCATCCATCTGCCATATGTTCCACGAAATGATACGCGCAATTTGCAGCAGAAGACGTTTGTCCGGGCTTTTCTTAAAGCGATCCCGATAATACTCAATGAAAGTTAGGAGAAGGTTTTCTCTTGCTAATAGCAGGTTATCACCCTGGTATTCAAAAGCGTAGACGGCCTGAAACGCGCGGGTCGCCCATTTAATCCAATCTGTTTCATCGACTGTGTTTTCATTTACTACCCGAAGCTTTCGATCCAGCAAACCGATTCGTTCACAGATCGGGATAGAATCTCCGGTCACCGTATCATATCTGCTGACAATGTACGGAGCCTCGCCGCAAGTGATTTCCAACCGCTTGGCATCAACATATTTTTTCCAAGTGTGTTTCCCTTTTTCAGCAAACGGAATTTTCTCTTTGTTCACGATCCATGTGCGGCCATCTTCGCTGTTGAACACACCGGTTCGGCCAAACCAACTGTCATCAACGAGGTTATTCTGGTTGTTGCAAACCCAGGAAGGAGTAAACACTTCTGCACTGTCTTTTGTCCGGATGTCCTGCGCCTCAAACGTTTTTGCGATACGGGGCTGGATCAGCTTTCGATTCTCCCCATCAATGAGTTCTGGGTGCACTTCTTCGCCGGCAGCATATCCCTCTCCGAGGTATTCATAGCTGTCGGTCGCCCATATAATGTTTTTTCGAGACGATCTGTCGAATAGAAGCACATCCAACAAAGCACGTTCGTACTGCTGGATTTCTTCTTCAACAACATCAAGGTTGAAACTAAAAAGCATCTGTGAGCCTCTTATGACAGAAGATATTATACTCCTTTATAGAATAGCACGAAAAGGCTCTGATTTCAATGAAATCAGACGGGCGCCACAGATTTTTAATGGCATAATAAATGCCGGGCGTGACGGAGCACCGCCATTCCTGGCATCATTCATATTTCTCTCATTTGCCCTTCGGTCAGTACATCTAGCATGATCTTGGCGCCAAGTTTGAATGCAATGCAGAACGTTTCGCAATCAGTCAGAACATTGATATCACGCTGCGCAGTCATGTAGTCTTCAAAAGGACATTAGAGAATTGAAACTCGAAAATGCTGTTTTAAAGCAAAGACTGCACGAAGCGGACGAACGATATGAACACTTGCTCGGTCAATACCAAGTGGAAGTGGGAAACAAGATCATTCATTTTTAGAGTCAAGGGTATGAAAAAAGCTCGCCAAAATTGGCGGGCTTTCTTCATACTGTTAACTTTTCAACCACTTAAAAGTGCGCAAGATAGATAGTCTTTTCAAAAACTGCAGAATTGCTGTCTTTTTTTCTTTCTTGCACATCTCTTGCACAGTAAATAGTTAACATACGTTTGGTGCCGGCGGCCCGACTCGAACGGGTACGCAGCTAAACTGCAAGGGATTTTAAGTCCCTGGTGTCTACCATTCCACCACGCCGGCGTAATATTATGATGCTGTCTTTCGCGCTGTTCAATTTATCACCTTCCCGCCCCTGTGTCAAGGCGGGATTTCATTTCCCTCTTTCTTCCGGCGTCAGATTCTGCTATACTTGCCTTATTCAGAATATAAAGACTGGAGGAATGGTCATGACTCTGATCCAGCAGCTGAATTCTCCTTTTCTCTATCTGGTCTGCGGCGGGATCATCCTGTTTATCGCAGCGGTTTCGCTGTTTTTCCTGATCCGAGCTTACCGGGCGGGAAAGGCCATCGGGATGGACCCTGTGAAGCTGAAGCGCGCCATCACCGCCAGCGCGACCTTCACGCTGCTCCCCAGCATCGGTATTCTTCTGGGGGTGATCGCGCTCTCCGGCAGCCTCGGGACTCCCTGGCCCTGGCTGAGGCTCTCCGTGATCGGCGCCCTGCACTATGAGACGCAGGTTGCGACCGCGGCGGCCGAAGCCGTCGGTCTCAACGGGCTCTCCGCATCCCAGATGACGCCGGCGGCCTTCTCGACCATCTGCCTGCTGATGAGCGTCTGCATCATGGGTGGTATGGTCCTCTCGGTCCTCTTCAGCAAGCGGTATCTGAAGCGGCTCGGCAGCGGTGGGAACAGCGACGGGAAAAAATCGAAGTTTGCCGGTTTCGGCGACCTCGCCCTGACCGCCATGTTCATCGGATTGATCTGCGCCTATCTCGGCAGTTATATCGGCGGTTTTGTCTCTGGCGGAGGTCTTTTCCGCTTCGGCGGGAGCTGGATCCCGCTCGCGGTGGTCGCTGTCGCCTGTGTCGCGATGGCAGGCTTTCTGTGGCTGTATGAGAAGAAGCACGCCGGCTGGGTGGAGGGCTTCTCCGTTGCCGGCAGCATGCTGATTGCCATGGCCGCGGCGGTCGGTTTCGGCGCGCTGCTGTAAGGAAGGGGTGAGTCACATGTCGGAAGAAAAGAAACGCGAACTCTTTGAACAGTATAATATAATAACCGGACCCATCTCTACGGTCGCATTGTCAGTGTCATCACACTGGTTCTCCTGACGGCGGCGCCTTTCCTGATCGGGGACTATCTCGGTGCGCTCCCGGACATGGCCGCCTTCGGCCGCGGTTTTCTCGCAGTCGGTCTGGTATGGATCGTGAGCAGCGTCGCCGAGTATCTTGTCTACACCCCGATGCTGGGAGCCGGGGGCGGGTATCTCGCATTCATCACGGGGAATCTCATCAACATGAAGATCCCCTGTGCCGTAAATGCCCGGGACATCGTCGGGTCCAAAGCCGGAACGCCGGAAAATGAGATCATCTCCACCCTCTCCATCGCGACCTCCGCCCTCACGACGATTGTGGTTCTGGCGCTCGGTGTTGCGCTGCTGATCCCGCTCCAGCCGGTGCTGCAGGCCCCGGCGCTTCAGCCGGCCTTCGACAACGTCGTTCCCGCTCTGTTCGGGGATGGCATACAAGTACTTCCGGCGGAACATGGACATCGCGCTGCTGCCGCTCATCGTCATGAGTCTGCTGTTCATTCTGGTCCCGTCCCTCATCTCCTCCACCAGCTTCATGATCCTGCCGAGCGGCGCCCTTGCGATTCTGATCGCCTGGCGGAAGTTCCGTAAAACCGCAGCGGAGGCCTGAAGATGACCGTTCTCTGTCTGCTCCTCGGGCTCGTTGGCCTTCTTCTGCTGCTCATCCTCTTCGCCGTGATCCGGACGCTGCTTCAGCCCCGGAAGCACTCGGCCTACGTGCTGCCTGCGGCGGATGAGCGGGCGGCCCGCTATGCCGAAATACTCTCCCGCATGGTCGCTTACGAGACCGTCTCCGTTCCCGACGTTGATCAGAGGGCAAAGTTCCTCGGTTTTCACGCTCTGCTCCAGGAGCTCTTCCCGCTGGTGCATGAGCGCCTCGAGAAGATCGAGCTGGACGGAAATCTTCTTTTCTTCTGGGAGGGACGGCAGCACGACCGGCCGCTGGTGCTGATGAGCCATCAGGACGTCGTCCCGGCGGAAGGAGTATGGCTCCATCCTCCCTTCTCCGGCGAGATTGCCGACGGAAAGGTATGGGGACGCGGCGCCTCCGACACCAAGTGTACCGTCATGGCCTTCTTCCAGGCGGTCGAGGAACTGCTGCAGCAGGGCTTCGTTCCGCCGCAGGACGTCTGGCTGTCCTCTTCCTGCACCGAGGAATATGCCGGCCCCGGCTGTCCCATGCTGGTGGAAGAGCTGAAGCGCCGCGGCGTCAGGCCCTTCCTCGTCTGCGATGAGGGCGGCGGCATCATCACCGATCCCATCGGCGGGGTCCCCGGGAACTACGCCATGATGGGCGTGTTCGAGAAGGGCAAGGCCGACGTCCGGTTCACCGCCCGCTCCTCCGGCGGCCACGCCAGCGCCCCTCCGCGGAACTCTCCCATCGCCCGTCTTGCCGCCTTCGTGCAGGAGATGGAGCGCCGTCCGCCCTTCCGGAAGCAGTTTGAGCCCGAGGTCCGGGCGATGTTCGAGCGCCTCGCTCCCTATGCGGGCTTCGGGCTGCGCCTGATGTTCTCGAACTTCTGGCTCTTCGGGCCGCTGCTGAAGCTCGTCATGCCCATGGTGTCGAATCAGGCCGGGGCCATGCTCCGCACCACCATCGCCTTTACCATGCAGTCCGGCTCCGACGCCTGCAATGTCCTCCCGCAGGAGGCCAGCGTCTGGGCCAACATGCGCTTCATCCCCCATCAGGGCATGGAGGAGAGCCTGCGCCTTACCCGTGCGCTCGCCGAGAAGCACGGCCTTGAGATGGACGTTCTGAGCGCAAGCGACTACAGCGCCGCGGCGGATATCGAGGGCGAGGCCTGGCGGCTGGTCGTCCGGGTCGTCGAAGAGACCTTCCCCGGTCTCCCGACCAGCCCCTACGTCATGACCGGCGCAACCGACGCCAAGTGCTATCAGGAGATCTGTGACAGCTGCATCCGCTTTGCGCCCGTGGTCTACGGACCGGAGCAGATGAAGGGCATGCACGGCCTGAACGAGAACATCGAGATCGCCTGTCTGCCCGGTGCAGTGGACTTCTATCAGAAGCTCATCAGGGCGATGCCGCTATTGTCAAAGCCCGAATAAAGTGCTATAATATTTTGCTTTTTGAGATGATCTGACAGTGAGGGGGAAGCAGTTTGGTATTCAGTTCGGCAATCTTTCTGTTCTGCTTTCTCCCCGCTGTTTTTCTTCTGTATCAACTCCCCTTCGGGCGCAGATGGCAGAACGCGCTGCTGGCCGCCGCGAGCCTCGTGTTTTACGCTTTCGGCAACCTGCAGTACGTGCCGCTTTTTCTGCTCTCGATCCTGATCAACTATCTGACCGGCCTGCTGCTCGGCGGGCCCTGTCAGCGCAGCAGGGCGGTTCTCGCCGTCAACCTGGTGCTGAATCTCGGGATCCTCTGTGTCTTCAAGTATACGGACTTCCTGATCCGCAACCTCAATCTGATCCCCGGCGTCTCCCTTCAGCCTGTCGGGCTGATTCTTCCCATAGGGATCTCCTTTTTCACCTTCCAGGGTCTGAGCTATACCATCGACGTCTACCGGAGGCCCGAAGAATACAGCCGCAGCTTTCTGAAGCTCCTGCTGTACATCTCCTTCTTCCCCCAGCTCATCGCCGGTCCGATCGTCCGCTGGGGCGATATCGCCGCGCAGATCGACAGCCGCGTCAGCAGCCCGGAGAAGACCTCCGCGGGTATCCGGCGCTATATCGTCGGGTTAAGCAAGAAGCTTCTGCTGGCGGATACCGCCGCCCTCGTTGCGGATGCCGTCTTCGCCGCAGAGACCGGGGATTTCCGTCTCGCCTGGCTGGGCGGGATCTGCTATACTCTGCAGATCTACTTTGACTTCTCCGGCTATTCCGACATGGCCATCGGCATGGGAAAGATGTTCGGCTTTACGATCAAGGAGAACTTCCTCTTCCCCTATACCGCCGATTCCATCCGGGACTTCTGGAAGAAGTGGCATATCTCCCTCTCCACCTGGTTTCGGGAATACCTCTACTATCCTCTGGGCGGAAACCGAAAGGGCAAGGCCCGCGCAGCGCTGAACCGGCTCTTTGTCTTCTTCTGCACCGGCCTGTGGCACGGCGCCAACTGGACCTTTGTCCTCTGGGGCCTCGGTCACGGTCTGCTGGCCAGCCTGGAGGGCAGCGGAGTGATCCCGGTTGAGAGACTTCGGAAGCATACGGTCGGAAGGCTCGTCTGCAGGCTCTATACCCTGCTGGCGGTCATGCTGCTCTTCACCCTGTTCCGGGCCGATACGGTCGCTCAGGGCTTCGGCCTGATCGCCGCGATGTTCCGCTTCCGCACCGCCGGGTCCGCCGCCGTGCTGCTGGCCGTGCTCTCCTCCCCCGCTGTGATCGCGCTGTGCTGCGCGGCGCTGCTGCTGTCTGTCGACCCTCTGGGCGCGAAGCTCCACGGCTGGCTCACAGCCGAGAGAGACCGGGCGCTGCTGCCCTCTGTCTGCTGCCTGCTGCTCTTCGCACTGAGCGCCATGGCTCTGGCGCAGAGCGGCTTCCACCCCTTTATTTACTTTCAGTTCTGAGGACCGGCCGGGACGACAGCCCGGAATGAGTGTATCATGAGAAAAAAGCTGTTTATTTCGATCTTCTTTCTGCTCTGCCTGCTCCCCTCCCTCGGCATGGCGGTGTTCGGACCTTCCCCGCTCCTGGCCAACGAGGTCGCGCCCAGGACGCCGAAGCTTAACGCCAGCCTGTTTACGGATATCACGGACTATGTCGGGCGCCGCTTTGCGTTCCGGCCTTATCTGGTCTCCGCGCGCTCGTTTCTCTGGGAGAAGTTCCTGAAGAGCTCGGCAGAGGAACAGGTGATTCTCGGCTCGGATGGCGAGCTCTTCTACAGCTCCACGCTGGACGATTACTGCGGCGTGGGCCTCTCCGACGGCGAGCTCCGGCAGATCGCCTCCCGGCTTGCCGGGATTCAGACCGCCGTAGAGGCTGACGGCGGGCGCTTTCTGTTCACGGTCGCCCCGAACAAGAACACCGTTGTCCCCGGCGCCATGCCCCGGCGTTTCCCCTTCGGCCACGAGAGCTCGAACTACGTCCGGCTCCTCCCGCTGCTGGAGGAATACGGCGTACACTGTGTCGACCTCCGCCCTCTCTTTGAGGGGAATCCGGAGCTCTACTACAGGACCGACTCGCACTGGACCCCGGAGGGCGCGGCGCTGGCCGCTGACGAGCTGCTGCGCGCCGCCGGAAGGGAGAGCTCCTTCGCCGACGGGGCCTTCCGCGAAGAGGGCCTGCATATCGGGGATCTCTATCAGATGCTCTATCCCACCGGGAAGGGCCGCGAGCCGGAGCTCGTCTATGACCCGGGCTTCCGCCACGTCACGGCCTCCGATCCCCGCGGCGGGAATGCCGTCACCATCCGGACCTCCTGCCCCGACGGGACCGGCAGCCTCTTCTGCCTGCGCGACTCCTTCGGCATCGCGCTCTACCCGTATCTGGCGGAGGCGTTCGCCGAGGCGGAGTTCTCGCGCTCGCTGGATGACATGGACGCCCGCCTCGCCGGCTCCGGCGCGGACGTCGTCCTTCTGGAGATTGTGGAGCGGAATCTCGCCGCCCTTCTCCCGGATCCGGGAGCCGTCTCATGAGCACTGCAGATCCGCGCCGGGACGGCGCAGAAATCCGGGATCCCGGCAGCGCGCAGGAAGCGTCTGTGTCCGGCAGCTCCGTCAGCGGCGCACGTACGCACCTTGAAAGCCGCGGGAAAGCCTCGCGGAGCGCGGTCCTGCAGGAGAGGAACGTCCGCCGTCCCGCGCGGCTCGGCCCACCGTTCCGCCCTCAGGAGTCCGGCGCACCCGCGGCTTCAGACGGCCCCGCGTCTTCCGACGGATCCGCTGCCGTCCCGGACCCCGGCTTCAAGACAGCGGAAAAGCGGTTTCGCCGGTTCGGGCTCATCCAGTGGCTTCTGCTGCTGCTTCAGCTCGTGCTGATGGGCCTGCTGGTCTTCGCGCTCTTCCGGCTCCGCCGCAGCGGCGAACCCGCCCCTCTCGAGATTCGATACCTCGTCCCCGGGCAGGAGGATCTCGTCGAGACCGTCACCTGGGGGGATCCGGTTCTTCTGCACGATCCCGTCGAGCTGGACGGCTACACCTTTCTCTTCTGGGCGGATGAAGAAGGGAACCCGGAGACCCGCAGCTCCTTCCCCCTCTACCGCAGCAGATATTACACCGCACGCTATGCGGTGCAGCTGGAGACCGGGGAGCACGTCCCCTATCTCAGCCTGGACAAAAACGGCATTGTCGACATCGACGCTCCCGTCACGGTACGGGAGGGCGTGCTGGCTCTTTACCGGCTTCTGAACACCGATCTGGTCGGCGAGGGACGCTTCGAGGACGTCCCGGAGAAGGACCCCTGCTACCTTGCCGCCGCCACGCTGAAGTCTCTCGGCATCCTTCAGGGCGAGCGCCTCTATCCCGATGAGCGCCTGACCCGGACGGATCTGCTGCGGATGTTCTGCTCCTTCTATCCCGAATCGACCGAGCCCGCCAGCTTCTCCGACCTCTCTCCCGAGGATACGGTCTATCCGGTCTTCCGTACCGCCGCAGCGCGCGGCTGGATCGAAAGCGGCCCGGACATCCCCGCAGACCCGGACGGCAGCTTCACCAAGGGCGACTTTGCCCGCACCGTCAACCGCATTCTCGGCCGCCCGACGCTTCAGCGTCCCTCCGAGGCCGAGGTCGGAACGCTGCTCGACGTCCCGGCCTCGCATCCGTACTACGACGACGTCATCGAGGCGGTCATCCCCCACGACTGGGAGCTCACGGACGGCTGCGAGGTCTGGTCCGCCAGCACCCCCCTCCCCGTGCACGCGCCCGGCACCTTCTTTGTCGGATCGCGGATGCATATCATCGGGGAGGACGGACGCGCCGTCGCAGACCGCAGCGTAGAGGGCCGGTACTTCAACCGCAGCGGCGAGCTCAGCACCCGCGACGCGGAGCTGGACCGCCTGCTCTGGGACTTTATGGACGACTGGGTCGTCCCGGCCCGTATGACGCAGGACGAGATGCTCCCCATCCTGTACAAGGCCGTGTGGAGCTCCTTCAAACCGACTTCCGGATACGTATATCCGCTGGACAGCACGGACTGGCTGATCCCCGAGGCGAAGCGCACCCTCACCGAGGGAAGCGCCAGCAGCTACGGCTATGCCGCCGTCTTCTATGAGCTGTGCTATCTGATCGACGTGCCGGACGCACGGCCGGTCAGCGGCATGATCTACGGCACCCAGACCGATTTCAGGACTCCCGAGGGGAAGAGGATCGAAACCCCTTCCAACTACATGCCCCACGGCTGGGTCGAGATCCTCTACAACGGCATCTCCTATATCTTCGATCCCGACTCCGACGCCCGGAGCTACGGTCAGAACATGATGTTCCATAAAAACGAACCCATCCGATGGCAGGCGGGCTACCGCACCTGGTGAGTGCCGCCGTCCGGAAAAATCTTTGATCAGGAAGTGCATTATTTCATGAAAGCTTATCTTCTTCCGGCAGTTCTCTGCCTCCTTCTCGCTCTGCTCCTGGCCGGCTGCGGCAGCGGCGCCGGACCGGCCGCCGTGACAGCCCCGCCCGCTTCGGAGACCGCGGCCGCAGCTTCCGCCGCCCCCTCCGAAGCGCCTCCCTCCGCCACCCTGCCGGATGCGGGTCTGAAGCCCGCGGCCGGAACAGAGGACGATACCGCCGCGGAGGAGCGCCTCGAGCTGGCAAAGAGCTTTGTGGACAGGCCTCTGTCCGAGCTGAAGGAGAAGTTCGGCGAACCGCTCTCGGCCACCTATGCCTCCAGCTGTCTCGGTCCGGGAAAGGACGGAGAGCTGAAGTATGAGGGCTTCACCGTGATCACCTATCAGGAAGGCGAATCCGAGACCGTCTCCTATGTCGAAGCAAACGGCTGAGCAACCCTCACACCGTGAGCTGCAGGCCCGCGCCCTTCGGAACCGCAGCGTTCCGGAGCCTCCGGCAAGACGGCCCGCCCGGCCTCCGTTCCCCGTGTCACAGAGGGACGCTTCGCAGTCGGCAGTCCCCGCGCCGGCAGAGGCGGCGCCTCCGGGACGCAGGGCTGCGCTGACGCCCTTCCGCCTGGTTCTGCTGGCGGTCCAGCTCCTTCTGCTGGCCGTGACTGTGTTCGGCATCCTGCACTTTGTGCGCGAGAGAGAAGCCTCCCTCATGACCGTATGCTACGTCATCCCCGGCCGCGAGGACATCCGGCAGCGGATCCCCCGCGGCGATACGGCCGTCCTGCTGGGGCCGGTCGATACCGAACACTCGACCTTCCTGGCCTGGCTGGACGGGGACGGGCTGGAAGAGACCCGCTCCGAGATCCCAGTCTACGGCAGCCTCACCTACACCGCACGGATGATGCCCCGTCTCGGGACCGACACCCACGTCTGCTATCTCGAGCTCGACGACCGCGGCTGCGTCCGCCCCGGCGAGACTGTGACGGTCCGCGACTTCATCGGGATTCTCGGTCTGCTGATGGACACCGATCTCCGCGGCAGCGGGCAGTTCACCGACGTGGAGAAGGACGACCCCTGCCGTGACACCGCGGCGCTGCTGAAGGATCTGGGCGTCTGCAGCGGCAGCCGCCTGCACCCGGACGCTCCTCTCACCAGAGGGGAGCTGATCCGCATGCTCTGCTGCTTCTTTCCTTCCGGGACCGGGCGCTTTGAGTTCATGGATCTGGAGCCGGAGCAGGAATACTACGGCAACTTCTGTACCGCGGCGGAGCGCGGCTGGATCTCCTCCGGCCGGCTCGTCCGCGCCGCGCCGGGCGCTGAGGTCACCCGGGGCGAGCTCGCGCATATCCTCAACCGCGTCCTCAGCCGGAGCACCGGCGCGGCCCCTGCACTCACCAGGGTCGGAACGATCCTCGACGTGCCGGTCACGCACGAATACTACGCCGACCTCGCAGAGGCCTCGGTCCCCCACCGCTACCGCATCCGGAACGGGAAGGAGGTTTGGACCTCCAGCGAGCCCTTCCCCCTGCACGAGGCAGGGCCGGTCTTCTCCGGCGTACGTCTCCACTGGATCGGCGAGGACGGCAGCCCCGTGGTGAATGGCTCCGTCGGCGATCTCAGCTTCACACACAACGGCGAGATCACCACCGGAGACCCCGATCTGGATCTCCGCCTCTGGGAGATCCTGGACACGCTCATCGACCCGGATACCATGACGCGGGAAGAGATGCTCCGCACCGTCTATGATTACGTCGTCCACAGCTTCCCCTACCGCAACGGCCACGTCCTTGAACGCGGCGCCGAGGGCTGGGCCGCCCGCGAGGCGAACCGCATGCTCGATTACGGCGGGGGCAACTGCTACTGCTATGCGGCGCTGTTCTATGAGCTGGCGCGCTTCGTCGGCTATGACGCCCGCATCTACAGCGGGATCGTCCGCGGCGAGCAGCGGGTCTTCAGCACCGAGGACGGCACCCGTGTCCTCTCGCCCGAAAACTACACCCCCCACGGCTGGGTCGAGATCGCCTTCGACGGCGTGGACTATATCTTCGACCCGGAATATGAATACCGCAACTACGGCCTGCAGAGCATGTTCAAGGGGGACGAAAACCTCCGCGGCCAGTACGGGTATATGAAGTAACAGGAAAAACAGCCGACAGAAAAGGCCGGCACAAACGTGCCGGCCTCAACCGTCTGACTGTTCAGTTGATCAGCGGATCCGTACTTCCGGAATCACTCCATGTTCGCCAGCAGATCCGATACGATCGTAGACCACTCGTCATAGCTTCTGCTGCAGACCTGGACTTCGCTCACGATGTGTCCGTTGCTGTCCACAAAAATCGCCGCCGGAATGTATCCGGTGTTCAGCAGTCCGTTCAGGCTGTCGGTAAGCTGAAGCAGCGGGAGGTAAACCCCCATGTCATTCATCGTCTGGACGTTGTCTTCCTCATAGTCCGCCAGCGACACGCCGTAGATCTGAAGGTCGCCCGCATAGTTCGCCGCGAGCAGCTGCAGCGTCGGCAGCTCCTTCACGCAGGCATCGTCCCAGCAGGCCCACAGATTCAGCATTGTGAGTCTGGCATTCTGAAAAATACTCTCTGTACGCGTGATCCCGTATTGATCCACCGTGCTGAAGCTGACCTCCGGGCTCCAGTCCGCCTGTGCAGACAGCCCAGTCAGTGCGCAGAGCATCATCACAAGAATAAGCCCTGCCAGAATCTTTCTCTTCACAATACGTCATCCCCCTCGGCTTTTGTTTCTGTATTGTATCACATTTGTCGGTGACCTGCAACATTCTTAAGTAAAATTAGGAATTTCAGACAGACGCATCATAACTGTCAGGACAGAACCTTTTTTTCGTTTGTTAAGCGCCTGTCAAAAAACAACTTATACCAAAAAATGGTTCCGCTTTTTGTGCAATTCCGACAGTTTCCTCTTTCATTTTGATTCACAATTGACTTTTTTTGTAGATTTTATTATAATGTATAAGAATTATACTGTGGATTTACATGGTACAAATTTATACACTTTTACAGGAGGGAGTATCATTTATGAAGAAAGCAGCCAGGAAGCTCTTGTTCCTCGCATGTTTCGGCGGCTTTGCTTACCTGCTCGGCAAGCTGGCGCAGAAGGAAGAAGTTCAGGAGAAGCTGTTTGCAGTCCTCGGTGAGGATGCGTATCTTGCGATTCTGGACAAGGTTCGCCTCGGCGGCGACCTGCTCATGTGGCCGATCGACTTTGTCAGAGCTCTGCTTCCGTGATTGCGGAAAGAAAACTAATTTGAAAAAGGGGTAATTCTATGAATCCTAAGTACGAGCCGCTATTTACTCCGTTTAAGATCGGAGCTGTAGAGATTCCCAACCGCATCGTGCAGTGTTCCATGGGCGGAACCACCCTGTTCGGATGGCTGGAGCCCTCCCACTTTGACCTCGAGGGCGCCGACTTCCTGCTCAAGCGCGCCAAGGACGGCGTCGGCCTGGTTCTCCCCGGCATGCAGGTCATCCGTGATACCATGGGCCGTAAATGGCTCGACTCCAACCGTCAGATGTACCGTGTGCTCAAGCCCTACATGGACGAGTACCACAAGACCGGCGGAAAGCTCTTCATCCAGCTGGCCGGCGGCTTCGGCCGTTCGATGGCCGTCACCCCGTGGATGGCTGCCCTCGGCAGAAACGACCTGCTGAACAAGCTGGCAAGCCCCATCGTCGACGTGCAGTATGCCTGCGCCTCCGCCTCCGCCACCCCGAACCGCTGGGCCGACAACCTGACCTCCCGTCCCTTCACCATTGAAGAGATCCAGGAGATGGTATGGCACTTCGGCGCCACCGCCAAGAAGCTCCGCGAGGCCGGTGTCGACGGTGTTGAGATCCACGCCGTCCACGAAGGCTACAACCTCGACCAGTTCGCCATTGCGAATATGAACTTCCGTACCGACCAGTACGGCGGCTCTCTGGAGAACCGTCTGCGCTTCGCCACCGAGATCGTCCAGTCCATCCACGAGCAGGCCGGTGACGACTTCCCCGTCTCCCTCCGTTATTCTGTACGTTCCTGCACCAAGGGCTGGCGCAAGGGTGCCATGCCTTACGAAGAGTTCGAAGAGTTCGGCCGCGACCTCGCCGAGTCCGAGAAGGCCGTCAAGATCCTGCAGGATGCCGGCTATGCCTTCCTCAACTGCGACAACGGCACCTACGATGCCTGGTACTGGGCTCATCCGCCACAGTACATGCCGGACAACTGCAACCTCGAGGACGTCGAGCACATCCGCAAGTTCATCGAGATCCCCGTCGCCTGCGCCGGCCGTATGGATCCGGTCAAGGCCGCGGAAGAGATTGCAGCCGGCCGTCTGGACGCTGTCGCCATCGCGCGTCAGAACCTCGTCGACGAGCACTGGGTCACCAAGATCAAGGAAGGCCGCGAGGACGAGATCCGTCCCTGCATCCGCTGCCACAACGGCTGCTTCAACTTCTCCAAGGCCGCCGGCACCGAGAACATGCAGTCCCTGGGCGACTCCCTGCACCTTGGCCGCTGCGCCCTGAACCCGCCCACCATGCAGCACAACCGCTATAAGATCGTCCCGACCAAGAAGCCGAAGAAGGTTGCCGTCATCGGCGGCGGCGTCGGCGGTATGGAGAGCGCACTGGTCCTGAAGAAGCGCGGCCACAACCCGGTCATCTTCGAGAAGACCGGCGAGCTGGGCGGCCTCTTCCTGACTGCCTCCGCCATGACCTTCAAGGAGAACGACAAGGATCTTCTCCGCTGGTACAAGGACGAGATCAAGCGCTACAACATCGAGGTCCGCTACAACACCGAAGTCAACGACCTCGGCACCATCAAGCGCGCCTTTGACGAGATCGTCGTCTGCACCGGTTCCGTTCCCAGAACCATGCCTCAGATCAAGGGCTTCGAGAAGACCATGAACTTCACCGATCTTCTCAAGGACCGCAAGATCGAGGACGAGAACCTCAAGACGGTTGTCTTCCTGGGCGGCGGCCAGTCCTCCTGCGAGGCTGCCTACGACATGGTCTACAACTTCAAGAAGAACCCGATCGTTGTCGAGTACGGCAATGACCTCGTCGCGGCTCAGGCCACCTGCCTTGCCAACACCTCCTTCCTCCGTGACGCCATGGAGTATCACAAGGTTCCCGTCTATCTGCACTCCACCATCACCGAGATCGGTGACGGCTACTGCATGATCAAGACTCCGGACGGCACCTTCCGTCAGGAGTGCGATGCGGTTGTCAACGGCATCGGCTTCGTCCCGGCCCCGGTCGGCGACAAGGAGCCCCACGTCCATCGCGTCGGCGACTGCGTTGCCATCGGCAACCTGCGCACCGTCGTGTGGCGTGCCTGGGACGTCTGCATGCGCATCTGATACGATCAGTACGATTTACGATTCCTTTCTCATCCTCAATATGCAGCCCTGTCCGAAAGGACAGGGCTGTTCTTTTTACTTAAATTATGCTATACTCCGAACACAGCCCGCCAGGGACCCAAAAACAGCAAACCCGCTGAACCAATCCGAACAGAAAGAGGAATGAACCATGAAGATTGCCATGATCGGCTCCGGCGCGGCCGGAAGCGTATTTGCCTGTTATCTCAGAAAAGGCGGCGCCGAGCTCAGCTTGGTCGACCGCTACAAGGCCCATATGGACGCCTGCCGTGATCGAGGTCTCGTCTTCGTCACGCCCGGCGGCGAAGAACTCCTCACCGGCTTCCGCACCGCCCCCAGTGCGCAGGAGATCGGCGTTCAGGACATTGTCATCCTGATGGTCAAGGCCACCCAGACCGAGGGCCTGATCGAGGATCTGAAGCACTGCGTCGGTCCGGAGACCGTCATCGTCTCGCTGCAGAACGGCCTCGGCAACGACGAGCTTCTCAGCCGCTACTTCCCCGCCGACCGCGTGCTCTACGGCTTCGGCACCATCGGCACCGAGCTGCCCGAGCCCGGCAAGTGCGTCAGCAAACCCGAAAGCGGCGTCATCATGCGCTTCGGTGCGGCAGAAAAAGGCCCGCTCTCCGAGAAAGCGGGCAGATATCTGGAACAGTGCTTCAACGCGGGCGGCTGCGAGACGGTCTTTGAGGAGGACATCCGCCCCTTTGTCTGGAAGAAGGCCATCTCCAACAGCGGCTACAACACGCTCTCGGCGCTGCTGCGCCTCAAGGTCGGGGACTTCCTGGACATGGACGCCGGCATCGAGCTGATCAAATCCGTATGGGCGGAGGGCTGCGCGGTGTGCAGGGCGGTCACCGGCGTCGACCTCTGGCCCGAGATGCTGGAGGAGCTCCCGCGCCTGAAGGCCGGCTTTGCGACCTACTATCCCTCCATGGCGCAGGACGTCCTGATTCACCATCGCCAGACCGAGGTCGGCCTCCTGAACGGCGCCATCGTACGCTACGGCGCCGAGTACGGTGTCCCGACCCCCGTCAACGAGGCCATGACCCGGATGATCACCTGCATCCAGGCCGCTTACGACAAACAGTATGTGAAGGCCTGAACCGCTCCGGCTGCCTGCGCGGTCAGAGCTGTTGGAGGATCCTCACCGTCAGGTCGTCCGGCTCCCCGTCGTAGTACTTCTCGAGGACCTTTTCAAAGATGTCACAGTTGAGGTCCGCCATCCGGAACAGCGTCATGCTGCTGCGCAGCTTCAGATCGTCCGGATAGCCGAAGATCTCATAGGCCGAGCGGCCTTCAATCTCCAGGAGTGCGGAGGAGATCTCCTTCAGTCTCGCGCCCAGCACGGGATGGGCGAGATAATCCTTCGCCTCCTGCAGGCTCTGGATCGCGTAAAACTGCGCCGTGCTTGAATAACCCAGCCCCTGGATCTGCGGGAAGATATACCACATCCAGTGGCTGCGTTTGCGGCCGGCCCGAATCTCACTGAGGGCCTGCTCGTAGTCGTATTTCTGTGCCTTGATAAAACGTGACAGATCTTCTGACATTGGTTTTCTCCTTTCGCTTCTTCCGTGCCTGTCCGGTTTCGGTTCCGCTGCCTCTGCGGCAGCAGGTCAGGGTGTCCAGCCCTCCTCAATGTCCCGGAGCAGGGCGTCGCGCTTTCGCGCCCGGCTGTCGTCCCATTCCCAGCCGCGGTCCAGCAGCCAGTACTCCGCCTGCTCCTCCAGAGGCTCGTCCTCTTCGATGGGGACGTCCTCCTTGCGGTTGTCCAGCTTCTTCCTCGTCTCGTAAGCCCGGAGCTCCTGCACGGTAAACGGAAGCCCCTCCGCCTCCGCCACAGGCAGCAGCACGTACTCGACCACCGACTCGCGGATCTCGAGGCTGCCCGGATAGTTTGCCAAGGCCACCTCCACCCGCTCTCTCAGGGCCGGTTCCTCGTCATACCGCTTGAAAAACGCCTCGACATTGCTCAAATTCTTCACAGAAAAATCTCCCTTCCTATTGACAAATCCGAAAAAATCTGTATAATACACTTTGCGTTTAGCGGGATTGTGTAAAGGTAGCACAGCGGACTCTGACTCCGTATGTGAGGGTTCGAATCCTTCTCCCGCTGCCAGGGGAAGCACCTGAGATCGTGAGATTTCAGGTGTTTTTCTTTTGCTTTCAGCCTCTTTCATGGCTGCAGAATTTGGAAATGAACTGTGTGAACATCCAGGTTTCACAAATTCTTTTACCAAAACCAGTTTTTTATACGTTATCAGTATAACAGTTTTTTTCTCTTTTGAAAAGTGCCTTTCATGACAATCACCACCTCATATCCTCATACCTGTGAACAAGCCGGCTATTGATTTGTGCGATAATTTGAGTATAATAAAGATTGAAATGTGCAAATTGTTTCTCGCCTTCGATATTGAAATGTGTTTTTCACTGAGAAGAGACCCTGCTGAAAAGTGCGGAGGTGCGCTATGCTATATCGAAAAATCCAACCGTTTATTGAGAGCTATCTGAAGTCAGACTCCAACAAAGTTCTGATCATCGACGGCGCGCGGCAGATCGGCAAGACCTTTATCATCCGCCATGTCGGGCAGCAGCTTTTTGAAAACTACATCGAGCTGAATTTCGCGGAGGATCAGAACGGCCCCAAGCTGTTTGAGCAGGTGCGCACCGTCAGGGACTTTTATTTCCAGGTCAGCACCATCGCCGGCGAAAAGATGGGCGAGAAGAAAAACACACTGATCTTCCTCGACGAGATCCAGGCCTATCCTCACCTGCTGACCATGCTCAAATTCCTCAAGCAGGACGACAGGTTCACCTACATCGCAAGCGGATCGCTGCTCGGCGTGACTTTGAAGAAGACGAGTTCGATCCCTATCGGCAGCATCGAGGTCAAGCGCATGTTCCCGCTGGACTTCGAAGAATTCCTTTTGGCGAACGGCTTCAACCGCTTTGCGATCGACACAATGCGCGAGAAGTTCCTGGCCGGTGAGAGTCTGGACGCGGCCGCACACGAAAAGGTGATGGATCTTTTCAAGAAATATCTGCTGATCGGCGGGCTGCCGGACGCCATCAACTCCTTTATTGCCGATACGAACATCGTGAAGGTGCGCGCGATCCATCGTGATATCCGCGCGTTCTATGCCGACGATGCGGCGAAGTACGAGGCGGACAACAATAAAAAGCTGAAGATCCGCCGGATCTATGAGATGATCCCCTCCAATCTGGAGAGCAGGAAAAAGCGCGTGGTTTTTCAGGATATCGAGGACAAGCGCGGCAAGCGTTTCTCCGATTATCAGGATGAGTTTGAATACCTGATCTCCGCAGGCATCGTCCTGGACGTCAACGCGATCTCCACGCCGGTATTCCCGCTTACGCAGGCGGTCGGCAAGAATCTGCTCAAACTCTATCTGAACGACGTGGGGCTTTTGACGGACGTTCTGTACGGCAGCAACATCCGCGCGATCCTGGACGATGAGACCGGAATCAATCTCGGCTCCGTGTATGAAAGCGTGGTGGCCCAGGAGCTGGCCGCGCACGGCTGCAAGCTGTTTTATTACGATAACCGCAACAAAGGCGAGGTCGATTACCTGATCGACGATTACGACAGCCTGTCCGCCGTGCCGATCGAGGTCAAGTCCGGCAAGGATTACACCATCCACAGCGCGCTGAACGCATTCGTGAAGAACGAGGACTATCATGTAAAGAAGGCCTATGTCCTGTCCAATACCCGCGAGATCACGACGAACGGAAAGATCACATATATCCCGATCTATGATGTGATGTTCCTGGGGGAACCCCAGTGAAACGCTCGTCCCAAGAGCTGTAAAAACGGAAGCTCCATTAGGCCAATTAAAAGAGGCGGAGGATTATGATGGTCAATTCCCTGGATAATGCTGAGCGGATTTGCGATAAAGAATCCTTACAAGTCCAACTGTCATTTATGGCTTTGTTTATTGGAATGTTCGAGTTCATGAAAGATACTCTTATTTCTCGGGTTGAGTCATTCCTATGTAGCGAAATGACTCAAAATGAGGAAGGCGAATGGGTCTATATTCACAATGATACGTACAAAAAGGAAATTGAAAACCGTCTTGTAGAGGGCAAAAT
>JAILFJ010000035.1 GCA_024697625.1 Oscillospiraceae bacterium | reverse complement strand
CTGCCTCCGGTACTGCTTCTGTTGGATCTCCTTCCGGTAGGCTTCCTCCTTGGCGCGGGCTTCTGCCTTCTCTTTCTCCGCGGCCGCATCCAGCTTCCGGCGGTCCTTGCACTCCTGGCATGCCCAGGAGCAGTGCTCGCTGTCGTTGCAGTCCCGGCAGCAGATGCCCTTGTCGTTGGTGTTCGGTGTGAGCTGTTTGCAGTCCCGATATGGCTCCCAAAGCGACCGGCAGATGTGCACGTTCGTGATCGTGCAGTCCGGCCCGCCGGCATGGCTGCGGCAGGAGGCCGGCTTCGTGTAGACTTCCAGATCCCTCACTACTCTTTCGATCTGGGCTGAATAAGGCAGCTGTTTCTTCCTCCCGGTCATGAGACAGGTCTCGACGCCTGCCTGCGCCTGCTTCGGCAGCCGGCTGAGCTGATAGGCTGTCTCCTCCGGGATCTCTCCGCGGTCGAACCGCGCCAGCAGCGCCGGCACAAGATGCTTCCGGATCGCGTTGAGCCGAGCGAGCTTCGACCTGCTGATCTTGCAGGCCTCGGCGACGTGGTCCCGCATCCGTCCCGGAAACTCGATGCCCTCTTCCTTCAGCTGGTACAGGAGTGCGGTCACATCCTCCGCCTGACGCGACTGCTCCGCGGGTGACAGCACCCTCGTCGAGCTGTTGGCGTAGATCAGCCGGAGCTTCCGCATGGCATCGCTGCAGGTATCGCTGTCAATGATGCAGGGCACCCCGTCGGAGAACATGTCCCTGCGATCCCCGTCTCCGTCCCGGATCAGCAGGCAGGCCGCCCGCCTCCGGTGGCCGGAGACGACCACATAGTGCCCGTCGCTTCCGGGCCTCACCCGCAGCGGCTGCTGCAGGCCGATCAGCTCGATGTTGGCTGCCAGATCATTCAGCCCGTCCAGATTGTAGAAGTTTTCGGGATCCGGATCGAGCTTGTCCAGCGCGATGTATACGATCTGCTCCTGGCCGGGGTCCGACTTGGACACCGTGCCGAGCACGTCCGCCAGATTAAACGCCATCGTGCTCGCCTCCCTTCATGAATTCCGTCACGAAGGTCTTGTAGTCCCTGCACGCTCCAGACTTCGGCGAGCTGAAGATCAGAGGGGTCTGGAGGAAGGTCATCTCGTCGACCATAACGCTGCGCCGAATATGCGGGTACACCCGCAGGCCGCTGGCCCGCAGCGTCTCCTCGGCTTCCTCCATCTTCGCCGATTTGTAGTACATCGTCGGCAGGATCCCGGCCACGGTGAGCGCCGGGTTCACCCGCTGCATGTTCTTCACTTGGCACAGCAGGTTCGCCATGCCTCGGATCCCGAAGGCATCCAGCTTCATCGGGATGATCACCTGGTCGGCCGCGATCAGAGCTGCCACCGCTGCCGCGCTGAATGCCGGCGGGCAGTCGATGACCATGTGGTCATAGCGCTCGTCCTCCCGGCTGCGCAGCTCTGCGACGGCCATGACGTCCGCGCCGTTTCCTCCGGCCTTGTTGACGTCCAGTGCCATCAGGTCATCGGTCGCCGGCAGAATGTCCACACAGGGCACCGAGGTCTCCCGGATGACCGCCTGCTTGCCGGTCAGCAGGTCGTAGAGTCCGCCGTCCGTCAGCTGCCGCTCCTTCGGCAGCTCTGCGGTCATAAACTCGGTCAGGTTGCACTGGCTGTCCGCATCCACCAGCAGGACGCGCTGGGAGTGCATTCGGTACAGGATCGCCGCCATGTTGATGGCGGTCACCGTCTTGGCGGTGCCTCCCTTGAGGTTCATTATTGCTGTGACTTTCATGTGCTGTGATTCCTCCTGATTGTTGTAGTTTTGGTCCTTGCTTTCGTCTCATTCCCAGATGCACTCGTACAGGATCGCGTCTCCTGCCGGATATGCCACACGGAACCAGTGGTTCTTCTCGTTCACATAAACGACGGTCCCGGTCACCGGGGCGTTTCTTTTCAGATACCTCACGGCATTCTGCACGTGGCCCTCAGACCATGCGGCCGGGACAAATGTCACGCGGTCCCCGACCTCGTGGATCAGCGTGGCGGATCACCTCCTTCCGCGTCTCTCACCTCCTCAGAACGGGATTTCGTCGTCATCGTCGAGCTCCTCGAACTGTGACTGCCGGTACTCCGGATCCCGCTGGGCGTTCGATCTGCCGCTCTGCTTCCGGGCCTGGCTCAGCGCTGCCATGCTCTCGCGGTACTCCTGGCGCTTCAGGTGCTCCGGCTTCTCGCAGGGTGTGAAGCGCATGAAGCGCGGCTCGAACTTCAGCCAGAACTTTCCGAGGCTGCCGTCTTTGTTCTTCACGACGCGGAGCTCTCTCTCGCTGTCGTAGTCGCCCGCCCTGGTCAGCTCCATCATCAGGACCGCCTCGGCGTCGTTGGCCAGCTGCTTGCTCTCACGGAGATCCTCCTTGGTGAGGGATCTCCGCTTGCCCTTGCTGTCTCGCTCCGGCTCCGTCACCTGCGAGAGCGCGATCACTGTGACGCCCAGCTTCTGTGCCATCCGGTGCAGCTTCATCGAGGTCTCCGTGACGATCTCCCAGCGCGGCCTCCGGGGATCTCCCGGGATCATCTGGACGTAGTCGATCATGACCACGTCGTACCGGCCGGCCAGCGTCCTGGCGCGGAGCTCGTCTACCGTCCAGTCGCCGGAGTCTTCCAGCGCGAACGGGAGCGTCATGCTGAGATCGCCCTCCCTCATGAGAACCTCGAAGTCGATCTGGCTTACGTCCTTGTTCTTCGCCTTCACCATGTCCACTCCTGCGGTGTTGGCGAAAAGCCGGATCGCGGCCTTCCTTTTCGGCGTCTCGTATGAGAAGAAGCAGACGCGCTTGCCGGACCTGGCGATGTTGTAGGCCAGCTGCATGCCCAGCGCGGTCTTGCCGGTGGAGCTGGCCGCGCCGATCACCACGAAGCAGCCCTGGGTGATCTGCACCATCTGATTCAGCTGCGGGATGCCCCAGTTCAGGTAGTCCGGAGGGGTGCTGTCATTCAGCCATTCGAGGTAATCCTCAAGCAGGTCCTTGTAGGACCAGACGCGCTCCTCCCGCTGCGAGGACAGCAGGCCCTCGGCCTCCGCCAGCAGCTTCTTCGCGGTTGCCAGGTCATCCAGGTGCAGGCTGAGCTGCATGCCGATGTCGCGGATCTTCCGCAGCTGCGCCTCCTCGATCACGATCTCGACGTAGGACTCGACGTTGGCCGCGGTGGGCGTCCACTCCATGGCCGCTGCCATGACCTGCTGGATCTCCGTGCCGCCCACGGCGTTGGCGATGATAACCGGGTCCAGCGTGCGCTTGTCCAGCCACAGGTCCCGTGCTGCCGTGAAGATGGCACGGTAGTCCGCCTCGCCGAAGTCCTCCGGCCGGAGCTTGTGGAAGACGATGCCGGCCACCGGCTCCGGATCCACACAGAGAGATCCGATCACGGCCATCTCCGCCTGCAGGCGTCGGGCCTTGCCTCTCTCTTCGCTCACGTCCATTCCGGCAGATCCTCCTCGTCGATGACGCTCTCCGGATCCTCCGGCGGCTCCCACTCATCCTCCCATCTGCGCCCGTTCAGCCAAGCGGAAGCATACGGGATGCCGATGCCGCGGCTCCAGAGTTCGGACTGTTTCTGTCTCTGCAGGGTGGTGGCCATCTCTCGGATGGTACCGTCATCCGGCCTCAGCTTATCCCAGGCCTTTGCGGCTCTCGCCTTTGCAGGTTTGCTCCCGTCTTTCATGCGGGGGTAGTAGTCCCAGAACTTCTCGAAGCGCTCCGGCTTCCACGT
>JAILFJ010000008.1 GCA_024697625.1 Oscillospiraceae bacterium | reverse complement strand
TGGAGGAGTGCCTTTCAGGTGCCGCCGACGCATGTTCCTGGAACGCTGAGGAATCCATATGGAAATGGTACACAGAACAGGATGGCTATGAAACCGTGTTCTATGCCAACTTCCATGATTTGGATCCAAATACGCAGAAGGTGGAGATTCTCGTTCGACGCAACTGCTTTATGCCTGAGGAAGACGGCATTAATTACATCACGGTGTCCGGCTTCGATATCAACAAGGGCGCAACCACATGGGCGCCTCCTGCTGCTTATCAGGACGGCCTGATCGGGCCGCACTGGTCCAAGGGATGGATCATCGAGGAGTGTGCCGTGTGGGGCAGCAGATGCTGCGGCATAAGTCTGGGCAAGTATCGCGACCCGGAAAACGACATGTACTTCTATACCAGGCACGTAAAATCCCCCACCCAGATGGAACGTGACGCCGTATGCAGAGGCCAGTATCATGGATGGACAAAGGAGGCTGTCGGCAGTCATATTATCCGCCGCTGCCATATTCATCATTGTGAACAGACCGGCATCGTTGGACGTATGGGAGCTGTGTTTTCGGTTATCGAAGACTGCCACATTCACCACATCTGTAACTCCCAGCAACTGGGCGGAGCGGAGACGGCCGGCATTAAGCTGCATGCCGCCATCGACGTAATCATCCGTCGCAATCACATTCATCACTGCATCATGGGGATCTGGCTGGATTGGGAAGCGCAGGGAGCAAGAGTCAGCCAGAACCTTCTACATGACAACCAGCGCCCGGAGGGACTTGAGACAGCAAAAGGAGCCATGTTCTCCAACGATGTTTTTGTGGAAGTCGGACACGGTCCTACACTGATTGACAACAATGTCATGCTGTCCAGATCTTCTGTGATAATGCCCAGTGAAGGTCTGGCTGTTGTGCATAACCTGATCTGCGGCGCATTCGGTCTGATCAACTCCGGTGTGGACTCCATTGTAAACGGTCAGCGGGAGCCCCGCTACACGCCCTATCACATCCGACACCGCACCGAGGTAGCGGGTTTCATGACGATTCTGCACGGTGACGACAGAGTGTACAATAACATCATCGTACAGAAATATCACGTCACCGACCCGTCGATCGGACCGGAATCAGCAGATCATCAGATCGCCGGCACAGCGCCATTCGACATTTTTCCATCCTATGATGAGTGGATCGCCAACTTCATGATGGACCGGGAGCCGGATATGAATGCACTGGCTCCGTATCACTTCGGTCATCTTCCGGTCTGGATCGGCGGAAACGCCTGTTTCAACGGTGCGACCGTCAGCAGGCACGAGAAGACCGGTTTTGTCGGAGATGCGGGAGAAGTCAGTGTCGAGCTGCTTGAAATGGATGGGAAACTGACTCTGAAGACCAACATTTATGATTATTTGAAGGATTTTCGAGTCGGCATTGTAAGCACCGAGACTTTGGGTACAGCATTTGAGCCAGAAGAGCGCTTTGAGAATCCAGACGAATCCGATATTGTTTTTGATCGAGATTATCATGGCGATCATCGCAGCCTCAGCACCTTGCCGGGACCATTTGCTGAAGGGAAGTCCGACATTGATCTTTGGTGAGTGGATCAATTTTAGTTTATCTCCACGCCTTCCCCTTCACCCCACGGTAGTAACCCACCCCGATTTTTACTACCATTTGACTACCATTGACGGCATTGACTTGCCGCATTTTGCCATATTTTGCTTTTTCCATGACAGAGTCACAGTTTATTAACAACTTTTTCTGCCCGGCAAATCGCGGCAAAACAGGGCAGAATACGGCTTTTCAGGAGGCTGATCGCATTTGACTAAGATACTTTTTGTGTGCCACGGCAATATCTGTCGCAGTCCGGCTGCTGAACTTCTCTTCCGTGACATGGTTACGCGCGCCGGACTGTCAGAGGATTATATTATTTCTTCTGCAGCCACTACCTCCGAAGAGATTGGGAATCCGGTATACCCTCCTATGAGGCGACTATTGGAGAAGAGAGGCTTTGACTGCACCGGTATGGTTGCGCGCAAAGTGCAGCGGGCAGAATATTCCGACTGGGATCTCTTCATCGGGATGGATGCCGAGAATCGTTGGGATCTTCGGCGAATCTTTCAGGGTGATCCTGCCGGTAAAATCCGTATTCTTCCTGAATATGCAGAGCAGCCGCGCGAAGAGATTGCTGATCCCTGGTATACGAGGGATTTTGCCGGCAGTCTCGCAGAGATCGAAGACTCCTGCTACGGTCTGCTGGAAAACCTCACAGGCATTGTGTTTCTGGATTTCAGCGAATGCGGCGACATTCCATCGCTCTATGCTGAAATGCGTCACAAAATGAAATGGGAGAGCTGGTATGGGGAAAACCTTGATGCCTTGTATGACATTCTGACCGGTCTCCCGCATCACGGAAAACGCTTTCTGATCCGGATGCCGATTCCGGACTCTCCGCCTGAAGTCAGGCTGTACGCTGAAAGAATCCTTGCTGTGTTTCAGGATGCAGGGAAAGGAGAAGCCATTAATGAACAGCCAGTCTAAGAAACACCCCTTCCTTCGCTTCCTGTCTTTTCTGGGCGTCACCCTTCTCTGTCTGGCGCTGATCCTTGTCGGACTCATCTGGGTTCTTGAGAAAGGCCCATCCCCCACCATGACTGGTATGTTTGCCCGGTCTGTCCGTGAGACCAGCGCCATCCGCTGGATCAGTACGATGTTTCTCTCTGAAGAGGACCTCGAGCAGTATAAGAGCGTAAGCACCGAGGACGCGGCAACTGAAAGTATAAACACCTCTCTCATCCACGTTTCACGGAGCGCAGCAGCTTCGGTGGAGGATTCGGTCGAAGTGGTTGAGATCGCCGAGGGCACGGCCAAGGGAAAACTTCTCCTTGTCCGCGATCCAAAACAGGTCATTCTCGGAACTTCAGCTCCTTTTGTCCAGCAGGCGGGACTCCAGCTCACTGACATGGTAGCAAAATATGACGGGATTGCCGGGATCAACGCCGGTGGCTTCAACGATGACAATGGGCTTGGAAACGGCGGGACGCCCTTGGGGCTTGTGATCTCAGAGGGTGAGCTGCTCTGGGGAAGCCTGGATGTAGGTTATAACGTTGTTGGCTTGGATGGAAACGGAATTTTGCATGTTGGATCCATGTCAGGCAGGCAGGCTCTCGATGCCGGAATCCAGTACGGTGTGAGTTTTGTCACGCATGACGGTCTTTCTTCCTCTCTAATCATCAACGGAGAGGTACAGTACCAGAATCTGGGTGGAGGTGTCAATCCCCGTACAGCTATCGGTCAGAGAAAAGACGGTGCCATTCTGTTGCTCGTTCTCGATGGGCGCAGCATCAGCACCCTGGGTGCCTCTTTGGAAGATGTGGTCAACATTATGCTGGAGTATGGCGCAGTCAATGCGGGCAATCTTGATGGCGGCTCCTCCTCCGTGATGGTCTATGGCGGTGAAATTATCAACCACTGTTCGTCTGTCACTGGGCCGCGCAGAGTTCCGACCGGATTCATTGTTCTGAAAGCGGGTGATGCACTTGATTAAATCATGGGGACGCTTTCTGCTGATCTGGGCGCTCATCCTCCTTCTGCTGGGCGCCGCAGGCTGTTTTGTGCTGTACCGTTATCTCGGAATCTATGAGGTAACACGCCCGGATGCCGTCATTGCGGAATATCTTTCGAATACGGATGCCGAAGAACTTATACGGCTGGCTGGAGATCATGTCCGGCTTGATGTAACAGAATTTGAAGATGCGGAAGCACTCTATTCCGCTTATTTGGATACTGTTGATCTAAGCCGTCCGCTCAGCTTCCGTGCCATGACCAGTCAGAGCAGTGAAACCCAGCTCGTCTATCTGGTGCGTGCCGGGGCGTATAACCTGTGTACTGTTGTCCTGGAGCCGGACGGAGACTCTCCCGGTTTTGGCAGATACTACTGGAAGATCTCAGAGGTCCGTTCCGCAGCTATCACGGATATTCTTCCTTCTGCGCAGATCACCGTTGAAGCTTTGGCCGGTCAGCCGCTGGCCCTGAACGGGCATCCGTTGACGGAAGACTATATCACCGAGCGCGACATTGAGATTCCTGATCTGACTCCTCTGGAGCTCAGAATGAGTCCGAAACCTTCTCTTGTCCGTTACCGCATCGGACCGCTCTTTGGTGAGATCAGTCTGACAGACGAGAATGGTACACTTCTCTCCCCTTCCGAGGATTCCGGGGATACGGAACTGTACTACTCCACCGTGACCGGGAATCACAGCCTGAAGATCCATGCGCCGGAAGATATCGAACTCACAGTAAACGGACTTGTACTGGGAAAAGAAGATATAAGCTCCAGTAATTACGGTGTGCTGGAGGGCCTGGATGCATACACGCTGGACGGTGCGTATCAGACCTGTGTTTATGCGTTTGACGGTCTTCACTTTCAGCCTTCCGTCTCGGCAAAAACTTCAGACGGAACGGAACTCGAAGCCGTCAAAGTCAATGACAGTTACTGGTTTTTCTATCCAAACGATCCTGAGCTTGAAGAATACGTCAGGCTGCCTGTGGAGAACTTCTTCAACGCATACATTCAGTACACAACAAGAAGTTTTGACGCCACCCTGTTTTATAACCTGATCTCCAAGGTTCTCCCGGGGACGGAACTGCATTCCTACATTTCCATCACACGGGAGACCATGGCCTGGGCCGGCAGCTCCAGTGACGACAGCAGCGTTTCATACGACAACTTCCACCAGGTCAGCGGCACCTGTTTTGTCTGCACCGCCCGCTACAGCGTTGATCGGACCAGCAAATACTGGTTTGACGAGGTCAGCACCACGCAGGAGGGCATCTATGAACTCGCCTTCGTCAGTACCAGCGGCATGTGGTATGCTGCAGGGATGAACATCATCTCGGCATCCTGAGAGAATACAGGTCTTCAGACCTCACAGGAACACAAAACCGCCGGCTCACAGGGAGTGATACGGCGGTTTTGTGTTCCTGTGTTATCTGCTGTAGCGGACCATCTCCGGATTCAGGTCGGAAACCTTCCGTGCCCCGACCATGTACATGGCTTCTGAAAACTCAGTTTTCATCTTTTCAATATAGGTATAGACTCCTTCCGCACCGCCGCCAAACCAGGCCACGGCAAAAGGCCTGCAGATCAGCACGGCATCGGCGCCGATGGCAAGGGCTTTTACCATATCCACACCGTGTCGGATACCGCCGTCCACAATGATGGCGGTATTTCCTTTTACCGCACGGACGATCTCCGGGAGTACCTCGGCTGTGCCGGGTACATCTGCCAGTGCACGTCCCCCGTGGTTGGAGACGATGATTCCGTCTGCACCGGCTTCAACAGCCTGCAGCGCACCTTTGGCTGTCATGATGCCCTTTACAAGAAACGGCTTGTTTGTGTGGGATTTCAGTTCCTTCAGATCATTTACCGTTTTGGAGCCCGGCTGTTCCCCCATGTGTTTCCAGTGGCTGAGCCCGGCGCTGTCCACCACGACACACATTGCCAGTGCAGATTCCTCGAACATCTCCATCTTTCTGATGATAGAGGCATTCGGCATGGGATTGAATACAGGAATCGCGTCAGAATGATGTCGTGTAATGGAAGCCAGAGCACCGGGAAGTGTAGCAGCTGCAACTCCGTCTCCGAAACAGTCGATCGCTCCGGCCTTTGCCGTCCCTTCCATCACGCCGTCGTTGAAGGCAACGGTGACGTCTTCTTTACTGTACTGTGTCATGGAGCCGATCGGTCCGCTCATCAGCGGAATGGCAAAGTTTTTCCCGAACAGCTCGCAGCCCGTGTTAACCGCTCCGTCTTCCACAAAGGTATCAAAGTTCAGCCGGATGCTCTTCCAGGCCTGCCAGTTCATATGTGCACCGTTGCCGGGCGCTTTGGAGCCCGGCCCCGGGAGTGTGTTCCCGCAGCCGAGGCCGTTGCATTCGGGACATGCCTTGCAGTTCAGGATACTTTTTCTTGCGTTTTCGAGGATCTGCTGATATGTCATGGTGATCGCCTCCAAAGCTATGATGCCGTCAGTATAGCAGAAGCCGCGGTAATTGTACATAGTCAAACCCGGATATACAGACAGACACACGATGCCATCTGCCCCGCTTCCGAGTACATTCAACAGCATCGTGTGCTTAAATCATATTTGTCATCCGCAATAAAAACGCAAAACGTATTAATATCAAAAACTATTGCTTCAGCATGTCATAGGAACGATACTGGATCGCCTCAGCAATGTGTTCTGCGCTGATCTCATCCTCACCGGCCAGATCGGCAATGGTGCGCGACACCCGCAGAATACGGTCATGACTGCGGGCAGAGAGCCCCATCGCATCGAAAGCATCCCGCATCAGTGTCTCACACTCCGGATTCAGAATGCAGCAGTCACGGATCTCGCGACTCCCCATCTGCGCATTGCACTGTGCCCCGCCAGGTCCAAACCGCATCCGCTGTACAGTGCGCGCTCTGTTGACCCTGGCCCGAATCTCTGCCGAGCTCTCTGAAGGCTGTTTTCTGCGAAGCTCGTCATATTCCAGCGCAGGTGCTTCAACAATAAGATCGATTCGGTCCAGAAGCGGCCCGGAGATGCGGCTCTGATACCGTCTGATCTCGCTGTAAGAGCAAGTGCAGCGTCCTGAAGGATGCCCGTACCATCCGCACTTGCATGGATTCATGGCGCAGACCAGCATAAAACGACTCGGAAAGCTGACTGAGCCTGAAGCACGCGACAGGGTCACCTGACCATCCTCCAGAGGCTGTCGAAGCAGTTCGAGAATGTCGGGGCGAAACTCCGGCAGCTCATCAAGAAACAACACACCGTTGTGGGCAAGGCTGATTTCACCCGGCCGTGGAATCTGACCGCCGCCTGCAAGCCCCGCCGAAGAGATGCTGTGATGGGGCGAGCGGAAAGGCCGCGATGTGATCAGCGGGTGTTTCCGATCGGTCAGGCCGGCGACGGAATGAATCTCCGTAGTCTGAATGATTTCCTCACGGCTCATGTCCGGCAGGATCGTCGGCAAACGCCGTGCCATCATGGACTTTCCGGCTCCTGGCGGTCCAACAAGGAGAATGTTATGCCCTCCGGCTGCGGCAATTTCGAAAGCCCTCCGTACATCCTCCTGACCCCTGACATCTGCAAAATCAGGCAGCTCGGGAAGCTCCGGCTCTACTGTGGGAACTACGGCAGAAGGGATCAGCTCCTCCCCTCTCAGATGACGGATCAGCTGCTTCACATCCCGAACTGGAAAGACCAGGACTTCATTGGCAAAGGCAGCCTCAGCAGCATTCTCTTCCGGGACATACAGTTCCCTGATTCCGCTTCGTGATGCGGCAAGAGCCATCGGCAGCGCACCTGCTACAGGTCGCAGTTCTCCGGTCAGAGAGAGCTCGCCAACAAAAGCAGCTGCTCGGGATGATTTGGGCAGCTCCCCTGCTGCGGTAAGAATCCCGATCAGGATCGGAAGATCATAGACCGTACCGGCTTTCTTGCGGTCAGCAGGTGCCAGATTGACCGTCAGACGACTGACCGGAAATCGGAAACCATTATTTTTGATTGCGGCACGGACCCGTTCTCGGGACTCACGAACGGCGGCGTCCGGAAGCCCTACCAGTTCGAAGGAGGGCAGGCCGTTGGAGATACTGATCTCTACACTGACCTCATAGCCGCCGACGCCGCTCACACCGAGACTTCTGATATTGGAGTACATTTATTCCGCAGTGACGGCGATGTGAAGCTCCTCCAGCTGTTTCGCGGTGACCTCGGAGGGTGCGCCCATCATGATGTCCTGCGCGCTTTTGTTCATCGGGAAGGGAATGATCTCACGGATGCTGTCCTCTCCTGCCAGGAGCATCACCATGCGGTCGACGCCCGGCGCAATTCCGGCATGGGGAGGTGCGCCGTAACAGAAGGCATTGTACATGGCCGGGAACTTCTTTTTCACGTCTTCCTCGCCAAGCCGCACCATCTCAAAGGCCTTGATCATAATCTCCGGGTCATGGTTCCGTACCGCGCCTGAGGAGAGCTCTACGCCGTTGCAGACCAGGTCGTACTGATCTGCTGTGATGGTCAGAGGGTCGATCTCACCCCGCTCCGCCTTCAGCAGTACATCCAGGCCTCCGGAAGGCATCGAGAAGGGGTTGTGGCAGAACTCGAGTTCGCCGGACTCCTCTCCGATCTCGTACATTGGGAAATCAACGATCCAGCAGAACTCATAGCGCTCGCGATCCATGTGGCCCGGAACAGCAGCGCCGGAGAGCTTAATGAATACGCCGGCGGTCTTCTGTGCCTGGCCGCCTTTTCCAGCCGTAACGCCCACTAGGCAGTTTGGCCGGAGCGAAAGCCTCTCACACAGTGCCTCGTGCTTCGCTTCCATGAATTTGGACACGCCGCCTGCAAATGCACCGTTCTCATCCGTGCGGAACCAGTAGGGCTTCGCCCCGGCCTGAACCTCAATGTCAGCGCAGAGCTTATCGATCTGCTTTCGGGTCAGGCCGCAGTCCGAAACGACTACTGCCTTCACGGTCGCGCCGTCCCGGAATGGGGCAAACTCCGTATCACTGACCAGATCCGTGATATCACAGGCAGTCAGATCGATGCGCAGATCCGGCTTATCTGTGCCCCACGTTTCCAGCGCCTCTGTATATCCGATCCGGCGGAAGGGAGCGGTAGAGGCAATGTCATATTTGCCGTACTTTGCAAAGATCGGAGGCAGCACATCCTCCAGGATTGCAAAGACATCCTCCTGGCTCGCAAAGGCCATCTCCATGTCAAGCTGATAGAATTCACCCGGGCTTCGGTCGCCGCGCGCGTCCTCGTCGCGGAAACACGGGGCGATCTGGAAATACCGGTCAAAGCCGGAGGTCATCAGCAGCTGCTTAAACTGCTGAGGGGCCTGAGGCAGCGCATAGAATTTGCCGGGGTGCTTTCTGGCGGGAACCAGATAATCCCTCGCCCCCTCGGGAGAGGATGCGGTCAGGATCGGAGTGGTGATCTCCAGAAAACCGTGCTCCAGCATGGCTTTGCGGAGGGCGGCGATGACTTCGCAGCGCAGAATGATGTTCTGTTTGACAGCAGGATTCCGCAGGTCAAGATAGCGGTATTTCAGGCGCTGGGTTTCATCGGCCTCACGGCTGCGGTTGATTTCAAACGGGAGCTCGTTGTAGCGGCACTTGCCGAGAACAGCGATGCTCTCAGGAACGACCTCGATCTCACCTGTGGGGAGATTCGGGTTCTTGCTGGTACGCTCCCGAACGGTGCCGATGACCGAGATCGTAGACTCCTTGTTAATTCCTTTCACCTGTCGAAGCAGAGCCTCGTCCTCTATGACAAGCTGCGTCGTGCCATAAAAATCCCGAACCACGACAAAGGCGAGGTTTCCGCCCACCTCGCGGACGTTCTCCATCCATCCGGCGAGCTGAACTTTCTTCCCGATGTCGGCAAGCCGGAGTTCTCCACAGGTGTGGGTACGTGACTGCATTTTGTTCTTCCTCCTTCTCTGCAATGCTCAGCCCGTAATCGGGGGCAGAGCGTTTTTTTCACGGACGGTCCGAAGGATCAGGTTCGCTGCCTCTTCGGCCGTGAGCTTGCGCTGCTCACCGGTCTCCATGTTCTTGACGGAGAGAATTCCCTCGCTGATCTCGTCCTCTCCCAGCAACACGACGTATGGAACGTGAATTCTGTCGGCATAGCTCATTTTCTGTTTGAACTTCTTCTGTTCCCCATAGAGCTGTGTACGCAGTCCCGCAGCTCTGAGCGCTGTCGCAGCAGAGACAGCCGGTGCGAGGTTTTCGGTCATGGGCAGCACCAGCACGTCACAGGGAGCCGTCATCAGTTCGTCTGAGAGAAGCTTCTGCTCCTGGAGAACATAGAAGAGACGGGTCAGACCGATCGAGATCCCGACGCCGGGCAGCTGACGGTCTGTGTAGTACCCGGCAAGATTGTCGTAGCGCCCGCCGGAGCAGACCGAACCGATCTCCGGATGATCTGTCAGAGTAGTCTCATAGACGGTGCCGGTATAGTAATCCAGGCCCCGGGCAATGGTGAGATCAACTGCGAAATTCTCAGCCGGAACCCCGAATTCTGCAAGATAGCGCGTGACTGTCCGCAGTTCTTCCAGGCCCTTGTCGAAAATATCATCCATTCCCCGATAGCTCTCCAGACGCTCCAGGATCTCGCTGGTTGTGCCTCGGATTGCCATAAAGCCCAGGATGTTTTCCGCTTTATAGGGACGCATGGCAAGCTCATCAATCAGAAGCTGTTTGACCTTTACCTCACCGATCTTGTCAAGCTTGTCCACAATCCGCATGATTTCGGAAGCCTTCTCGGCCATCCCATTCATCCGGTAGAAGCCGTTCAGTAGCTTACGGTTATTGACACGGATGCAGAAACGCTTCAATCCCAGTCGTGTGAAAGCCGAATAGATAATGGCGGGAATCTCGGCTTCATTCAGAATGTCGAGCTTTCCGTCGCCGATAACGTCGATGTCAGCCTGATAAAACTCTCTGAACCGGCCTCGCTGAGCCCGCTCACCGCGGTATACCTTGCCGATCTGGTAACGCCGGAACGGAAAGGCAAGCTCGGCATAGTGGGCCGCGACATATTTAGCCAGAGGGACGGTCAGATCAAAGCGCAGGGCAAGGTCGCTGTCCCCTTTCTGGAAACGGTAAATCTGCTTCTCTGTCTCTCCGCCGCCCTTTGCAAGCAGAACTTCTGCAGACTCAATCACCGGAGTATCCAGCGGGGTAAAGGCGAAGCACATATAGGTCTCCCGCAGGATCTGCATCATGCGCTCCATTTTCATCTGGTCCTCCGGCAGCAATTCCATGAAGCCGGAGAGCGTGCGTGGTTTTACAATATCCATAATCAAGCTCCATAAATTTAGTCCTTAGCGAAATAATCACTAAGAACTAAGAATTCATCTCCGCTGAGGGTTGACAATGTTTCTCCAGTCAAGATCGCCGCGGCGCAGCCCCTGTACCAGTACCTCAGCGGTTGCCGCGTTGGTCGCAAACGGGATCTGGTGATAGTCGCACAGCCTCTCTACCTTGTTGATGTCGTCAAACCCCTTCGGATTATTCGGGTCGCAGAAGAATAGGACCAGATCAATTTCGTTGTAGGAGATCCTCGAAGCAATCTGCTGGGCCCCACCCTGGTCTGCATGCAGATAAAGGGTAATTGGAAGTCCGGTCGCTTCTGCCACCAGCTTACCGGTAACATGTGTCGCACAGAGACTGTGCTCCGCAAGAATGCCGCAGTAGGCCGTACAGAACTGCACCATCAGCTCTTTTTTCCTGTCATGCGCCATCAGGGCAATGTTCATAGGCTCCCTCCTGTCTCGTTATCCGAACGATCCGTTCGGTGTTTGTTTATTATAACCGGGATTCTGTCATTGTGCAATCATTTTTTTGCTTTTTTATCCATATGCTCAAAGATGAGACATATACAGCAAAAAAACACACTCCTATGGACTGATTGGTTTACCGAAGAAGCGTCATTTCTTCCTCGGAAGAATCAGAATAGGAACAGATATTGATATAGGCATCCATAATACGCCGGGCAATTCTCTGCACATTGGCACCGGATCCGCCGCGTTCCACCACTACGGCTATGGCGACATCCGGGTCTCTGTATGGACCGTAAACAATAAAGATACCGTCATTGGTGATCTTCTCACCCTTCTGGGCCGTTCCGGTTTTTCCGGCGCAGATCCAGGGGGCATCTGCCCAGACCAGGGCGTTCGGTTCGTTGCCCCAGTCGTTCAGAACCAGATACATACCCTCGTGGATTGCCGACCAGTTATACTCGGCTGTCCGTATGGTGTTGAGAATCTCTGGTTCGCGCTCGTAAATCTTTCTGCTGTAGTCGTAGTTTCGAACGGTCTTCAGAATCGATGCGGAGTAACGGGTCCCGGAATTCGCCACTGTGGCGCAGTACTCTGCCAGCTGCAGGGGCGAGAAAATGCTGTCCGACTGTCCGATGGCTGCCTGCATCGTATCACCGATTCTCCACACAGTCCCGGTATAGTCCGCGTGATTGGCTTCGTTGGACATGTTACCGGTTGTCTCGACCAGCTCGATTCCGGTGTGGACGCCAAGACCGTAGGCATGGGCATACTCACCCATCTTGTCGATACCGAGATCGTGCCCCACAGAATAAAAGAAGTAGTTGCAGGAATCCCGCAGCGCCGTTGTGACGTTCTCCTCCGGGTGTGTATAATGTTCACCCTTGACGCTGTTCCAGATCCAGCATTCCGGTGCGTAGCCTTCGGCAGCATACTTGGTGAACACACCCTCGCATTTGATCTTGAATTCGGTATTGATCTGGCCCTCCGTCAGGACCGCAGTCGCTACACAGGGCTTGAAGGAAGATCCGGGGGCATAGGCACCCATCAGCGCACGATTGAAGAGCGGAGCGTTCGGTGTTTCCATCAGCTCGGAGTATTTTTCGATGATGGTTGAGACGTCATAGGTCGGCCAACTTGCCATCGCGAGAGGCTCACCGGTGTTGACTTTCACAACCACTGCTGCGGCGCCTGTGATCTCGTCCTTCATCTCCGGGTCATAGTCGCCGCGTTCGATGCCCTCCAGGCGTTCCTGGTTTCGGTTGAGAATCATGGTGTTGACACTGTTGTTGAGGATACGCTCTGCCTGTTCCTGCAGCACTTTGTCGATCGTCAGGTAGATATGATTGCCCGGGACCGGTTCTTCCAGGTATCTGGTGCTGAGTACCGTTCCTGCGTGGTTCTGCGCTTCTTCCACCGTTCCGTCCCGACCATGCAGATACTCCTCGAAAGCGTATTCCACGCCGTCTTTCCCAACCATGGCGTCGTTGGCGTAGTTCAGAAGCGAATAGCGCTCAAACTCCTCCTGCGTCATGAGGCCTGTATAGCCGAGGATATGTGCGGCGTATTCCGTCTCATAGTTTCGTACATAGGCTCGCTGAACCTCGATGCCGACCAGCTTGTTCTCCATGATGGAGGAGATCAGCTGCATGCTCGCATCCTCAACAAAGAGATATTCTGCCGTGTTGACCGCGTACCGGACATTGATCGAGTAGCGGACACCTGCGATGATGCGCATCTCTTCACTGGAATAGCTGTTGTCAATACCGTAACGTGTGCGCATGAAGCTGAGAAGCTCCACAGCAGAGGGGTTTTCAGCCAGGCCATCCGGCTTCTGGCGGACAAAGTATGCCTCCAGCATCGTGCGTTGAATGGCTGTCATATTGGGATCATAGGTAAAAGGAGGCGTTCTGCTGACAGGAAGGTCGTCGGTATAATTATCGCCGAAGCTCTCCACCATCCTCACCAGATCCAGGATGACAGAATTCGGATCTTCGTTGGCAAAGAGCTTGACATTGTCTACCTTCAGGTTATAGCATTCCTTGTTGCTGACCAGAATGCGGCCGTAGCGGTCCAGAATGTTTCCGCGTGCAGCGGTAATTCTTCTCTGGGTGTTGCTGATCTCATTGCTCTGGTTATAGTACTTTTCCCCTTCCACAATCTGCAGCTGATAGAGGAAGTACATGTAGATCGTCAGAATAAAGAGGATCAGAACAATCAGGGCAGTAACTCTGCCGGGTCTTACAAGATGTTTCAAATCGTTCTCCTTATGATAGATCCGCCCTGCTCAGACGGGCCGGAGGAAGATAGACGAGCGCTGCAAAGGGCAGAGACCAGAGGGTCTGCAGCAGGACAGTCACAACCATCAGTCTCGAAAAGCTGTCTGCGGCTGCAGTCTTCATCAGCTGGCCGAAGCCGATGATGAGAAGTCCCAGCGCCGCTGCGCCCATATAGGCAAAGAATCGGCGGTTGATAAAAAAATTAGAGACAAACGCCGCCGCAAAGCTCAGGATCGGAAAGCTCAGCGTGAAAAAGATACTGTTTTCCACGAAAGCCATATCTGCGAAAATCCCCAGAAGCAGACTGAACAGAGGCCCCCAGGTTGCCCCTTCAAACATTCCCATCGCCACCGCAACAGCCGGGAGAATCAACGGGCAGACACCGGCAATCCGAAGCTGAGTAAGAAAAATATTCTGAAGGATCAGCGTGAGAAGCAGGTATATCCCATATCGCAGAACCTTGCCGACATTGATCCTTGACAGAAATTCTCTGGGTATCAGTGTCTTCATACTGGCTTACTCCACCACGTCAAAGTCTTTGATGATAAAAACCTGAACCAGCGAATCGAGATTGGCCTGCGGCTGCACAATGCCGTATTCGATCTGACCGCCGGCTTCTGTCTGGACATTGCTCACCGTCCCGATCACAAGTCCGGCCGGAAAGGCGCCGCCGGAGCCGGAGGTCAGCACCTCGTCGCCGACAAAAATCTGTGCTCCGTCAGCCAGAAAAGTCAGTTTTGCCGTTTTCTGCTTCATCAGCGCAAACTCTCCGACTACCATGCCGGAGCTTCCCGTTGTCACGATCGTTCCGCCGACGCTCATATCCACATCGATCAGGGTGCTCACCGTAGCCCAGGTCTCCCCCAGTTCGGTAATCTGTCCTACCAGAGCTCCGTATTCCGTGATTACCGGATCACCGTATTCTATTCCGCTTCTGGCTCCCTTGCTGATTGTGAAGGACGAGGACCAGTTGGAAGAGGACCAAAGAACCACCTTGCTGGATTCAAGCACATAGTCCGTATGCTTGTCCCGCAGATTTAGAAGCTCGCGCAGCCTGATGTTTTCCTCCGAGGCTTCGATTCCGTCGCGGGCAGACTGCTGTGCATCGGCAAGCTGCGAACGCAGTGATTCGTTTTCAGCCATCAGAGAGTCGTACTTGTACAGATAGCCGTAGATGGTGTCAAACCAGTTGGAGGCCGAGCTCAGCACCTTCTGCAGCGGCGCGGAGGCTATGCCCCGCATATTCTGGACAAAACCGATGCGTCCGCCTCGTGCCGCCGCGCCGAGGCCGATGATCAGCACGACCGCTGCAACAATAATCGAGACCTTGATTCCGTTTTTTCTAAGGTAAGCCTTCAAAGGACCGAAACTCCTCTCTCCGCCAGCATCTTACCGAGCCTGCAGACCGGCAGTCCCATTACGTTATAGAAATCGCCCTCAATGCGTTCGGTAAAGAGTGCGCCCTTTCCCTGTGCACCGTACGCGCCCGCTTTGTCCATGGGTTCTCTGTCGGCGATATATCTGTCGATCTCTTCAGAGGACAGGCTGCGAAAGCGGACGAGAGTCCTCTCGGCCCCGCAGGTCTCTATTCCCTGCCAGATCAAAGACAGGCCTGTAAAAACTTCGTGTTCCCGCCCGGAGAGCATGCCAAGCATTTCTCGGGCTTCGTTTTCCGAATGCGGCTTTCCAAGCAGTCTGCCGTCGAGCCATACAATGGTATCGGCAGCAATGACAAGAGTATCTGAGCCGTACAGGGCAGCGACCTCCTCTGCTTTGGCGGAAGCCAGCGCGCAGACGATCTCTTCCGGTTTTTTTCCCAGCGGCGGGTGTTCCTCTCCTTTTGCAGGGTGTACTTCAAAGTCCCGAAAGCCAAGCATCCGCATCAGTTCTTCCCGCCGCGGTGATCCTGAAGCCAGAACAATCTTCATGTTCATTCAACCCCGCGATAGTAAAGGCCGCGCGTAAGCATATTGGGCCGATACTCCGTCAGACCGAGGTATGTTTTTGCGACTTCCACACACTCACGGGCACTCTCTGTGGTAAACATCAGGCGCATACCCCAGAGTCCGGCGGACAGAAGTTCATCCCTCTTGTCAGCAAGGAAGAGCTTGTGTGCGTTATAGATCACATTCCGACAGCCGTATTCCTTCATGACCGGAAATACCGAACCGGTACGGTCTGAGAGTTGTCCGGGAGTCTGGCAGTTGCACTTTCCTGCGCTCTGTCTGATGATGCACTGATCGCTGACCATGACGGGAAGCCGGCCGTAGATGATCATTTCGGTATCCAGAGGCTTCCGCATATCCCGAATCTGAGAAATCCGAAGTTCAAAGGATGCTGTAGCCGAGAGGAAGCCTGCCTCCTGAAGGACCTCAAGACTTCTGGAATTGAATGCGTTCAGCCCGAAATCACCCCGTACGGAGAAGCCGGCCTGCCTTGCCAGAGCCACATGACCAAGATTACCGACAAGGGCTTCCCTCACGCCGAGTTCCGAGAGCTTCTGCAGCGTCCTGAACACGACTTCGGACTCGTCATCCGTAATTACGCGCGGCAGAACCGCTACGGGAGTAATCTCCTGTGCAAAGACCTGGGCAAGCCGTTCGGGGTGCTCTGCAAGAAGAAAAGCCGGTGCATAGAGATAACGCGGTTTCAGTGCCAGCAGTTCCGGAACAAACTGCTCCTCCATGGTAATCTGAAAGACAGACTCCGGTTCCGCCCTCTGTATCTTGACCGAAGGCTCGGCCGGCATCGCCTCGCTGCGCCTCGGAGGCGGCTCCATGCGCTTTTCAGAGATCGCTGTGATCAGCTTCCGGCGAAGTTCATTCACTGCAGAGGCGGAGAGAAAAAGCTCCGGATCTGCCTTGGCTCTGTTCTCGACCACAGTAAAAGGTGTTCCGCCGGTCTTGTACATCTGCTCAACAATATAATTCTCTGTAATTCCGGAGCGCTTTGCCTTCTCCGGCACAGGTCCGAAAGCGGCTGCGCGGTTGCCGTCATCGTCAAAGACCACAGCCCGTGCGGGTTGCCCGCTTTCTACAACCGAGAGAAAATGAATTGGAACACGCCGCAGCTCCCCTTCGCTGTAGGAGCGCCGTGCATCTGCATAGACCGAATCCAAATCCTCATCCCGGTCGGAACGCACCCCAAACATATCTGTCTTCGTCCCATCCAGATATCCCTGTGTGAAGCCCTGTCGGGAGAAAGTCCTCTCCAGCAGGGCCATCTCCTCCGGTGTTGGCCCTCTTCTCTCCCGCAGAAGCCTGGCATAAACGCCGGTAACGATTCCAGTGTACTCCGGCCGCTTCATACGCCCTTCGATCTTGATACAGGATACTCCTGCTTCTTCCAGAGCCAGCAGGCGGTCGGCAAGGCAGTTGTCCTTCAGAGAGAGCGGATAATCGTCCATCCTTCCGCCGAGGGAATACTGCATCCGGCAGGGCTGAGCGCACATGCCGCGGTTTCCGCTTCGCCTGCCGATCATGGCCGACATATAGCACTGGCCGGAATGGCAGAAGCAGAGTGCGCCGTGAACAAAGACCTCTGTCTCGATGCTGGCGTTTTTACTGATATGGCGGATTTCCTCCAGGCTGAGTTCACGGGCCAGGACTGCTCTGCTGATCCCCATCTGGGCGGCAGCCTCCACCCCGGCAAGGTTATGGATACTCATCTGGGTACTTGCATGAACCGCGATATCCGGCAGTGTTCTCCGGATCATGGCGGCAAGGCCGAGATCCTGCACCAGAATGGCGTCTGCACCGAGGCTGGAGGCGAGATGGGCCGCATCCAGAACCGGCTTTATCTCGCGGTCGTTGATGAGGGTGTTCAGCGTCACATAAACCCGACAGCCCCGCAGGCGGCAGTAGCGTACTGCTTTCTCAAACTCCTCAGGAGAGAAGTTGCGGGCTCCGCGTCGGGCATTAAAATCTCCAAATCCAAGATAGATCGCATCCGCACCGTTTTGCACGGCTGCGATCACAGCTTCCGGTGAACCAGCCGGAACGAGTAGTTCCATCATAATTAAAGCTCCATTACTGCTTCCAGTTGACATTCTTTGTTATTATATCATATACTCCCCCTTGCGACAAGCAGATTTTGATGTTATAATGAAAAACCCCGAAAACAAACTGTTAATTTTGTGTAGGACGGATCGGAGCACAAATGGACACGCAGCGAGAAAGAAATCTCATCACACCGGAAGCGGCGGACCTGCTGATCTCCAAGCGGGACGGTCATATGACGCTGCTGTTTCTCTATCTCTGCAGGACCGGATGTCAGGACCGTGAGAAGGCCAGTCGGGATCTCTTTCTGCCTCCCTCCACGCTGAATGAGGCCTACGAGCGTCTGGAGATGATCGGTCTTCTTCCCCTGAACGGAACTGTCGGACCAGTTCCCGCCAGGCTGGCTGAGAGCTCTTCTCCAACTTCCGGACTGTCAGAGGCATCCGGCGGTATTTCCCCGCCTTCAGAGTCTCTTCCCCCCTACACCGCAGATGATGTGAAGAATCGGGCTTCTGACGACAATGCCTTCTCTGCTCTGATTGACGAGGCCAGACTGGTGATCGGACGTCATCTCAGCACGCAGGACCTCATCCGTCTGCTCGGGATTTATGACTATCTGGATTTTCCGGCCGAGGTACTCATGATTCTGATGCACTTCGTTGCGGATCAGTATCGGGAAAAATACGGTCCCGGCCGACGTCCCTCCATAGGCGCTTTTGAACGCGAAGCCCGGCTCTGGCGTGAGAAGCAGATCAGCGACTTTGACGCAGCTGAGCGATATATCCAGTCCTGGCGGGAACGCCTTGGACTGGATGCAGAAATCCGGGATGCCATGCAAATCATAGGGCGCGACTTCACCGCCACCGAGCGCCGCTATGTCGACGACTGGGTTTCCTGGGGATTCCGCGCGGATGCCATTGCCCTTGCCTATGACAAGACTGTTACCAACACACGGAAGTTCAGCCCCGGCTATATGAATCGCATTCTGATGAACTGGCACGAGAAAGGCCTGCACAGTCTTGAAGAAATCCGCGAGAAGGACCGTCCCGCAGCTTTTCGGGCCAGCGCTTCTTCGGATGCGCCCACAGTTCCCGACCCCGACGCAATCCAGAAGATTGTGGCGCAGATCTGAAAGGAGTTCTGGAATGAATTTTGACGGAAAAATTCTCGCCCGCGCCCGCACGGAGATGTTTGCCGAACGGGAGGAGAACCGGCTCCGGCAGCAGCAGCGCACTGAGAAAGTCTACAGAGAGATTCCGGCTCTGGAAGCGATCGACAACCGCATGCGCGGTCAGATGGCCGAGCTGGTAAGACTTACGCTCTCCAGACGGCCGGATCTGAAAGAGCGCCTTGATGAACTGAAGGAAGCAAATCTGGATCTCCAGATCAAAAGAGCGGAACTTCTCGCCGAGCGTGGTTATCCTTCCGATTATCTGGACGAGATCTTATCCTGTCCCCGCTGTCGGGATACCGGTATGGTGGACGGTCAGGTCTGTGACTGTCTGCAGAAGCGCTATAACCGGGAGCTGACAAAGGAACTCTCCATACTGCTTCGGAGCGGAGATGAACGCTTTGAGTCCTTTGATCTGACGCTCTATCCGGATACACCGGATCCGGTCAGCGGCTTCAGCGCCCGCAGCAGCATGAAGGCTGTCTATGAAGGCTGTCGGAAGTTTGCTCAGAGCTTTCCGAATGTTTCGTCAAACCTGCTCCTGCGCGGTCCTTCAGGGCTTGGAAAGACCTATCTGTCCGCCTGCATTGCAAGGACTGTGGCAGAAAAGGGATATTCCGTCTGTTATGACAGTGCCTCGGCTGCGCTTGAGGCTTTTGAACGCCAGAAGTTTGCACGGGAAGCCAAGGACCAGGAGCTCGCTGATGCACGGGTCCGGAGCATGCTGAGCTGCGACCTGATGATCCTGGACGATCTGGGCACAGAGATGGTCACCCCGCTCTCACTGAGTGCACTGTATACCCTGCTCAACAGTCGGCTCAGCTCGCAGCGGCGTACCGTGATCAGCACCAACTGCGGCGATGAAGAGCTCAAAAGGCGCTATACACCGCAGATCTGTTCCCGGATCCTGGGTGAGTTTCTGGAGCTTCCTTTCACCGGAAACGATATCCGCCTCCTCAGGCGAAAAAAATAACCTGTCAAGCACTTGTTTTTTTGAGGCTCATCACTTACAATACCGCATTGTCTGTCTCTTTTATTTTCAGTCCTGCACTCCGTTCTCTGCAATCATTACGGATCTCTGAGGATTGGAGATGCCTGAGAATGTCAGAACATCTTTTTAGCGATTTTCCCTGTATCCACAATAACAAACACAATCGATGGCAGTCCCATCGGAAGGAGTATCATGGCCAGAACAAAACACCGCCTGGGCGACCGGAAGGAAGGTCGTTTGCTTCGCTCTCTGCCAGGTTTTGCCAAATTCATCCCGTTTATTATGCCTCAGCGCGATGACCGTCAGATTTTTTATGAGGAGAGCTTTGAGATCACGGAACTGGACCGTTTTCTCCGAAAGCTCCGTGTCGAGGGCTATAAAGGGATCGGGATCCTGCATTTTATGATCGCCGCCTATATCCGCGGCGTCTCGAGGATGCCCGGCCTCAACCGTTTTGTCGTTGGCCGCCGGATTTATGCGCGGGACAACATTGAGGTTGTCATGACTGTCAAGAAAGCACTTGAGCTGAATGCGCCGGAGACCACCATCAAAGTGATATTTGAGCCCACTGACACCATCCTGGATGTATACAGGAAGATGAATGACAAGATCGACGAGATCAAATCCTCTGATGAGGACAACAACACCGAGGATGTGGCGAATTTCTTTGCGCGTCTTCCCCGTTTTCTGATTCGTTTCGCAATCATGATTCTCCGTATCATGGACTACTTCGGATGGATCCCTCAGTCGCTGCTGAATGCCAGTCCTTTCCACGGCAGCATGATTATCACGGACCTTGGTTCTCTGAGGATTGGTCCGGTTTTCCATCACATCTATAATTTTGGCACACTTCCGACTTTTATTGCTTTCGGTGCGAAGCGGCATGCCTATGAACTGAACCGGCACGGCCAGATGGAAGATCACAAGTACGTTGACTGCAAATTTGTCCTGGACGAGGGCATCGTTGACGGTCATTACTGGGCCCAGTTTCTTCAGGCTTACCGGTATATGTTTGCTCACCCTGAGATGCTGGCTTCGCCTCCCATTCGGGTTGTGGAAGATGTAGACTGAGGAGTCCGGATTTTTTGTTTCGATTGCGGCATCATAACGGTGCCGCTTTTTTTGTCTTCAAATTGAAAAAAAGTCTTGTTATTCCCATGGAATCATGATATAGTGTTCACACTTTTGAAACGATTCTACCTTATGAAGGTTCAATGGTTTCAAAAGATAAATATTCTAGGAGGAAAGCATGAAAAAGTTCCTGTCCGTTTTGCTTGCGCTGACGCTGGTGTTTTCTCTGGCTGCCATCGCAATGCCCACTGCCTTTGCGGATGATGATTTCCACATTGGCATCATCACCGGCTCCGTCTCTCAGAGTGAGGACGACCGCCGCGGTGCCGAGGCCTTCCAGGCCATGTACGGCGAAGACATGGTGAAGCTCGCCATCTATCCCGACAACTTCACTGAAGAGCTTGAGACGACCATCCAGACCATCGTCAACATGTCCGACGATCCTCAGATGAAGGCCATCGTTGTCAACCAGGCTGTCCCTGGCACTACCGAAGCCTTCCGTCAGATCAAAGAGCGCCGTCCCGACATTCTCTGCATTGCCGGTGAGAGCCACGAAGACCTGCCTGAGATCGGTTCTGCTGCCGATCTGGTCTGCAACAATGACTTTGTTGCCCGCGGCTATCTGATCATCCGCACTGCCCATGAGCTGGGCTGTGACACCTTTGTCCACATCTCCTTCCCGCGCCACATGTCCTATGAGACTATGAGCCGTCGTGTTGCGATCATGCGCGCCGCCTGTGCAGAGTACGGTATGGAGTTCGTTCTTGAGACTGCTCCCGATCCCACCACAGACGTCGGTGTTGCCGGTGCTCAGGCCTACATCCTTGAAAAAGTTCCTGAGTGGGTTGAGAAGTATGGCAAGAACGCCGCTTACTTCTGCACCAACGATGCTCACACCGAGCCGCTGCTGAAGCAGCTTCTCGAGTACGGCGGATACTTCATCGAAGCTGACCTGCCCTCTCCGACCATGGGCTATCCCGGTGCTCTGGGTATCGACCTGACCGAAGAAGCCGGCGACTATGCCAAGATTCTTTCCAAGGTTGAGCAGGCGATCTGCGAGAAGGGCGGCGCCGGCAAGTTCGGTACCTGGGCCTATTCTTACGGTTATACTGTCTCCGCAGGCCTTGCCCAGCACGCCATGAACGTCATCAAGGGCGAGAGCGAGCTTCTCGATATGGATGATATCGCGAAGGCCTACGAGGTCTTCTCCCCCGGTGCTGCCTGGAACGGTTCCAGCTACACCAATGCTGAGACCGGTGTAAAGTCTGAGAACACCTTCCTCGTGTATCAGGATACCTATATCATGGGTGATCCGGGCCACTACATGGGCTCCACCGAGATCGAAGTCCCCGAGCAGTACTTCACCATCAAGTAATCCGCAATATCATATTCAACAGCTTTGAGGGGAGGGAGCAATTCCTCCCCCCATGATTTAAGATAAGGGTTAGATGATTATGGGAACAAGCAGCACTCCCCTATTGGAAATGCGCAATATCAAAAAGGATTTTTTCGGAAACCAGGTACTTACCGACATCAATTTCACGCTGGGTGAAGGCGAAGTGCTGGGCCTGTGCGGAGAAAACGGAGCCGGAAAGAGCACGCTGATGAAAATTCTCTTCGGTATGGATGTCATCCGGGAGACCGGCGGCTTTGAGGGTGAAATTCTTCTGGAGGGAAAACCGGTCAGTTTCTCTACTCCTCTTGAAGCTCTCTCTGCCGGCATCGGCATGGTGCACCAGGAGTTTTCTCTGATTCCCGGCTTTACCGCCACGGAGAACATACTCCTCAACCGGGAGCCAAAAAAGAGAAACATTGTTTCCGAAGTCTTTGGCGATCGTCTCAACACGCTTGACTATAATGAGATGACCGGGCGGGCTGAGGCCGCCATCGACAAGATGGGCTTTCAAATAGACAAGGGCATGCTCATCAGCGAGATGCCTGTCGGCCACAAGCAGTTTACAGAAATCGCCCGTGAACTCAGTAAAGAGAACCTGAAGCTTCTGATTCTGGATGAACCCACTGCTGTTCTGACAGAAAAGGAAGCCGAGGCCCTTCTTAATTCGATTCGTTCCATGTCTGAGAAAGGCATCGCGGTCATCTTTATTACGCACCGGCTTCAGGAGATTCTCTCGGTCTGTGACCGGGTTATCGTCATGCGGGATGGCTTTGTTGTAAGCGACGTTCCGGCAAAAGAGACAGACGTCAGTCAGATTTCCAGAAAGATGGTCGGCAGAAGCATTGACAGTACCGCGAATTCTGAGGTCAGAGATCTTTCTTCTGCCAAAACCGTCATGTCCATCCGGAACCTGTGGGTTGATATGCCGGGCGAAACTGTCCGTAATGTCAGTCTCGATATCAAAGAGGGTGAAATTCTGGGAATCGGCGGGCTGGCCGGTCAGGGAAAGCTTGGCATCCCAAACGGGATCATGGGGCTTTACGATGCAGGCGGAGAGGTCACGCTGGACGGAGTGTCGATTCCGCTGAACAGTCCGCGGAAATGCCTTGACGCCTCGTTGGCTTTTGTCTCCGAGGATCGGCGGGGAGTCGGTCTGTTGCTGGACGAGACGCTGGAATGGAATGTTGCCTTCCCAGCCATGCAGGTGCAGAACAAGTTCCTGAAAAATTATCTCGGCGGCCTTATCAAATGGCGTGACGAGAGAGCAATTCATGAAGTAACGGACCGCTACATCAGCGAGCTTGCCATCAAGTGTACCGGTTCAAAGCAGAAAGCAAGAGAACTCTCCGGCGGAAACCAGCAGAAAGTCTGCCTTGCAAAGGCCTTTGCACTTGAACCGAAGTTTCTCTTTGTTTCCGAACCCACCCGTGGCATAGACATTGGAGCAAAAAAACTGGTTTTGGATGCGCTGAAGAAGTTCAACCGCGAAAGCGGGGTTACGGTCGTAATGATCTCTTCCGAACTGGAGGAGCTCCGTCAGATCTGCGACCGTATTGCGATCGTCTCGGGCGGCAGAATTGCAGGAATCCTGCCGGCAGCCGAAGCCTCAGAGGAATTCGGTATGCTGATGATCAGTATGGTAAAGTGAGGTGAGCGAGATGAATGAAAGTCTGGCAGACAGAAACAACTACACGGTCCGTGATCGTGTAAAATCCATGATCGCCAACTTCGGTCTTCCGCGTCTGATCATTGCTGCATTCCTGTTGCTGCTCTTTATCGCCGCTCCGTTTGTCGGCGCGGATTTCTGGACACAGATCAGCAACACCATCAATCGCTTCAGCTGGAATGCCGTCATGGTTCTGGCCATGGTTCCGATGATTCACTCCGGCTGCGGCCTGAATTTTGGGCTCCCTCTGGGGATTATCTCGGGACTGCTGGGAGCAACCCTTTCCATCGAATTCGGTTTTACAGGGCCCATGAGCTTTGTGATGGCCATACTGATCGCTACTCCCTTTGCTCTTTTGCTCGGCGCAGGTTACGGCTGGCTGCTGAATAAAATCAAGGGCGGCGAGATGATGATCGCAACCTATGTCGGTTTTTCATCCGTTTCCTTCATGTGCATGATGTGGCTTCTGCTTCCCTATCACAGTCCGACAATGGTATGGGGTTTTGCGGGAAAAGGCCTTCGGACGACGATTTCTCTGGAAGGCTTCTATGACAAGGTTCTGGCAGGTTTTCTTCAGATCCGGATCGGGAATCTGTCCATCCCGACAGGGACGCTGCTTTTCTTTGCGCTGCTTGCGTTTCTGATGTGGGCCTTCCTGCACACAAAGACCGGTACCGCCATGACTGCTGTTGGCTCCAATCCTACCTTTGCACGGGCTGCCGGTGTCAATGTCGACCGGATGCGGCTTCTCTCGGTTGTCATGTCTACCTGGCTTGCCGCTATCGGGATTCTCGTCTATGAGCAGGGCTTCGGTTTTATCCAGTTATATATGGCTCCGTTTTATATGGCTCTTCCGGCGGTTTCTGCGATTCTGATCGGTGGTGCCAGCGTAAACAAGGCTTCCATCGCCAATGTCATCATCGGAACCTTCCTGTTCCAGGGCATCGTAACGATGACGCCTACCGTCATGAACAATATGATCCACATGGACATGAGCGAGGTCATACGTGTCGTTGCCTCTCAGGGTATGATTCTGTATGCGCTGACCAGAAAGACGGAGGGTACAAAATGAATAACGGTTTTGGAAAGAAAATTCGGAATTTTATTTTTGACAATACCGTCCCTCTGATGTTCGTGCTGATCTGTGCAGTCTGCATTCCGCTGTCCGGTTTTTCCTTCAGCTACCTGCTCAACGAGATCGTCACCCGCATGGGCCGTAATATTTTCCTTATTCTTTGCCTTCTGATTCCGATTATGGCCGGTATGGGTCTGAATTTTGGCATGACACTGGGCGCCATGGCTGGCGAGATTGCTTTAATTCTTGTTTCCGACTGGCAGATCTGGGGCATTCCCGGCGTTGTGCTTGCGATGATTCTGTCGATTCCCATCTCCGTGCTCCTTGGCTATTTCTGCGGCAAAATTCTCAACATGGCCAAAGGCCGTGAGATGATCACGAGCTATATCATCAGCTTCTTTATGAACGGCATTTATCAGCTCATTGTCCTCTATATGATGGGCCCGATCATTCCGATCAAACACTCTTCGATCAAACTCCCTCGCGGGTACGGTATCCGTAATACTGTATCCCTTCTGAATATGCGGCAGTGTCTGGACAATCTTCTGGCGGTGCGGATCGGCGGCGTGAAAATCCCTGTACTGACCTTTATGATTATCGGCGTTCTTTGTCTCTTCATCATCTGGTTCCGGAAAACGAAGCTCGGACAGGACATGCGCGCGGTCGGACAGGATATGAATGTTGCCAGGGATGCCGGCATTCAGGTTGAGCGTACCCGGATTATCTCCATGATCATGTCCACCGTGCTGGCCGGTTTCGGTATGGTGATCTACCTTCAGAACATGGGCAATATTGCCACATACAGCTCCCACTCCCAGATCGGCATGTTCTGCATAGCCGCGCTTCTGGTGGGCGGCGCTTCTGTAGACAAGGCATCCATCGGAAATGTATTTCTCGGCGTCATCCTCTTCCACACCATGTTCATCGTGGCTCCGAAGGCAGGCGCGCAGATTACCGGTGACTCGATGATCGGCGAGTATTTCCGTGTATTTGTCTCCTACGGCGTCATCACAGTGTCTCTGATCATGTATGAAACCAAGAAACGTAAGAACAAGAGCCTGGTGGGGCAGCAGCTGGCCCAGGCTCAGAAGGAGGAGGCAAAAGCTCATGAATAAGACACGAAGCCTTCTCTTCCGTCTCGGTACTGTTTTGATTCTGGTTGGAATATGTGTCTGTATGATGATTGTCGGCCGCGGGCACACGGTCTATCTCGACAACAAAAAGATTGAAGTCGATGGCGTGGAGTATGCCCCTCCGTATAAGATCACTGTTTTTGTCGGCGGTGAGCAGGTGGCAAAGCTCAATGCCCGTGACCGTGGAATGGCAACCTGTATTGGGCAAAACTTTGAAATGACGCTGAAGATCATGAAAGAAAAGGGTGGAGAAGAAACCACCGAAACATACCGGCTGAAACTTCCCTATCAACTCGACGGTATTGTGGTCAATCTCCCGGCATATCTGGCCGGTTTGCCGGAAGAAACCTGGATGAGCGAGTTTGTCTCTCTCGCCACGGAGACCTCGGCAGAAGACGAAGAGCTTCCCGGCGGGGATGAGATGGACGAGTTCGAGATGGGAGATTTCTGACTTTTCCAGGGATTCTCAGTGATACAAATAAGCAGACGGGTTCCTCTTTTTTGGAATCTGTCTGCTTATTTGTTCCTGCGCTCGTCTTCCTTCTGCTCCGTATTCATTTTACACGATCCGCATTTTTCCCTTGACCGTGTACGCAATTCGGGCTATAATACTGTAGAATGAACAGCTGATCTGGATAGAAGGAGGTGCAGAATGCCAATCCGAATAAAACGTCTCGGTGCCGTGGCGCTGATTCTGTGTCTGTTTCTGTCCGTGAGTGCGTTCTATCCAAATTGCGCTTCAGCAGACGGCGAGGTCATCACGAAAATCCTGACGACTATTTCAGCAACACCGGTTGCGCTGATGGACCCCGCTTCGATCTCTGCCGCTACCAGTACGCCCGGCTGTTACATTGTCGGTGCTGCCTGGTTTGATGCTGCCGGTAATATGGCCGTTGGCGCTTTTAACGCTGAGACCTATCAGCTCCGTATCCAGATTGCGGCAGCAGAGGGATACTATATTGATCCAGGAGCTGCCTGTTACCTCAACAACAGTGCAGTCAGCGCCTACCCTGACGGGACGGGGAAATCTGTTACCCTGATCCGCGAGTATACTGCTGCGGTCTGGGCTCCGACCGTTTATAAACAGCCCGGCAAAGAGACAGTAAATGAATATGGCATGGCCTCTTTTGTCGTTTCCGGTACTTATATCCGTGACTATCAGTGGATGCTGGTGAATTCTACGGCAACGGATTTCATCCTGATGGATAATCTGAAAAACCGCTTTCCCGGCATGGAAGTTCAGGGAAACGGTACAGCGAAACTGATGCTCTACAATATCCCCTATGAGCTCAACGGATGGAGTGTGATCTGTAATTTCTTCGGTGCAGGAGACGGAAATGTTGTCCAGTCTCAGCCTGCGCTTTTAACTGTCATCCCTGATCCATCGCGTGCCGCTGCGACTCCGGCCCCAACCCCCGTTCCAACGGTCGAGTCTGCAGTCAGTGCATCAGCGACTCCTGCGGATACTGATGAAGAATCAGCTTCTTCCGAAGCATCTGAAATCCCGGAAGCAGAAGCCATACCTGAGGAAACTCCGCATGAGCATGTTTTTTCGGATGAGTGGTTTCGCGATGCGGAAAACCATTGGCACGAATGTCGGGAAGACGGTGAGCGTTCTGACCAGGCCTCTCATATCTTTGTCTGGACTGAGACTCGTGCTGCAACCCGACGGGAACACGGAGAGGAAACCGGTACCTGTGAAATCTGCGGTTACATCAAGGTCAGAGAGACTCCCCTGCTGGAAAGAACGCCGATCCAACTTCCGGGAACACTGCTCACTCTGCTCCTGATGCTAGTTCCGATTGATCTTATTCTTCTTCTGATCCATCCCGCCGTTTTCGGGAAACAGCGCAGTCGCGCTGTAAAAAAAGGAAGAAAGCAGGTATAACAGCTGCGGCAGTTTATACAGACAGACCTCACACAGGCCTGAATATCCTTACTATCTTAAGAGCTGGAGGTATTCATTATGAAACAGACCCATAGAAGCTTTACCAACTTTACCGTATTCGCATGTCTCTTGCTGATTTTGGTGGCTATTATACTGAAGCTGTTTCTGGACGATGCTACCTGGCACGTTCTCATGGCTATTGTCTGCCTGTCCGGCTCTCTTCTTGCGGTTTCAGATCTTTTTGGAAAGAGTTCTGATGACCAGAGAAACATGCATACTCTCTCACTCTCCATTCTGAATCCGATCTACAACGAGTTTGCCGATCGCAGTCTGTTCTCTGACACCAATGGTAAGGATCTCAGGAAGCAGCGCTATTCCGGGGAATCTGATTTTGAGCGGAGCCTTCGCAATATCGACGACGCACGCGACCGTGCAGTGCGCGAGCTGATCTGGGAACGCCGCAACAATGAAAAGCGTCCCGGGCGTGCCAGGACCAACCGCCTTGTCCGTATCGTTTTTCTGATTCTTTCAGCTCTTGTGCTTGTCGGCGGAACGGTGTTGCTGTTTGTCTTCCCGCAGTATTTCCCTGAGCTCAGTTCCTACGGAGTAGAGGCAATCATCATCGGTTCTCTGGTACTTGTCCTCGCAACAGCTTTCTCAAGCGGCAGCAACTATGCTTATCTCCAGCGCATCGAAATGCTTCTCGGTCTCCGCGAGCGCTGTGAGAATATTATCAGCCACCCGAAACCGGTACCTGAGTTCCGCCCTATCTATCAGGACAGCCCCAAAAAGCCGGAAACTGTAACCCCGGCCCCGACTCCGGCCCCGGTTGATGCGGTCTCTGCTGCCTCACCCTTTACGCCGGCACAGACGACTTCTGAAGAAGCCCCTGAAGCACTCTCAGGAGCAAGTGACGTCTCCTCTGTAATCTGGCAGAGCGAAAGCGATTCAGATATCCCGGAAACCTGAGAATCACCGGAGATCCTTTGACAGCTGTTACGACAGAAGACAGTCAAACATATTCAACAAAGAAGGAGGAGCTCAGCCCCTCCCTTTTTGTTTTCCCAGTACAGCGGCAATCGCCTGACTGATATTCTTTACCTTGATGACCTCAAGCCCTTCGATCTCGGCCGCTTTCTCCTTCCCTCCACTGGGTATCACACAGCGTCGAAAACCCAGTCTTGCAATCTCTGACAGGCGCTGGTTCAGTGCACTCACCTGACGGAGTTCTCCGGACAGTCCCACTTCTCCTATTGCCGCTACTTCCGCTCCGATCGGTCTGTCCAGGTAGCTGGATGCAAGGCTCAGAACCGTCGCAAGATCTGCTGCCGGTTCCTCCAGTGTCAGACCGCCCACGACATTGATATAGGTGTCGGAGCCGCCCATCGGCAGCCCACCGCGCTTCTCCAGTACTGCCAGCAGCATTGCAGCCCGGTTATAATCAATCCCGTTGGAGCGCCTCGAAGCATTGTTTCGAGGGTTCTCCGTGACCAGAGCCTGGATCTCTGCCAGAATCGGTCTGGTTCCTTCCAGTGCGCAGGTAACGCAGGTTCCGGATGCGTTCTCCGGTCTTCCAGAGAGCATGACTTCCGAAGGATTCTCTACACAGACAAGTCCCACACTCTCCATCTCAAACACACCGATTTCGTTGGTTGAACCAAAGCGATTCTTCACTGCCCGAAGAATACGGAAACTGTTTTCCCGTTCTCCCTCAAAGTAAAGGACGCAGTCCACCATATGCTCCAGAATCTTGGGCCCGGCAAGAGTCCCGTCTTTGGTCACGTGTCCGATCAGGAACACCGTCAGTGACTTCTCCTTCGTGATCCGGAGAATCCTCATGGTGCATTCTCTGATCTGGCTCACGCTGCCAGGTGTGGACTGGACAGAAGAATCCGAGACCGTCTGTACTGAGTCCAGGATTACGACATCCGGCATCAGCTTCTCAATGGCCTTTGCAATCCGGTCCATGTCCGTCTCAGCAAAGACATAGAGATTCTCGTTGTGTACTTGCAGTCGGTCAGCTCGAAGCCGAATCTGACGTTCGCTTTCCTCGCCGGTGATATAAAGGATCACACTGTCCGAATGGAGCTTTCCACACATCTGCAGCAGCAGCGTAGATTTTCCGATCCCGGGAGCACCTCCCACGAGATTCAGCGAACCCACAACTGCACCGCCTCCCAGAACCCGGTCCAGTTCGGATATTCCTGTGGAGACCCGGATCTCTTTCTCGGTGTCAAGCTCCGTGATTCTCTTTGGCTGCGGTGCATCGTCAACCTGATGGACTGCAGAGGCCTTCGTTTTTCCCGATTCCAGCCTCAGTTCCTTCAGTGTGTTCCACGCTCCGCAATACGGGCATTTCCCTGCCCAGTTGGGCGTCTCGCTTCCGCAATCAGAGCAGACGTACACGGTTTTAATCTTGGCCAATTTTATCCCTTCTTCCCACCGGTGAATCATCTATGGCTTCTCTTTGCACTGTGTGGATTATCGTATAGCCTGATTCTGAATTACAGGGCTCGCCTCGTTTCCTGCAGCCAGAGATCTGCATGCCGTTGCCTGATCTGGGCAGATATTCTGATTCAAGAATGGCATATTCCAATTCGTCGTGCCAGCTTTGATTGCCATTCTTGACATACCGGCACTTTTGCCTCAGCAGGGCCTCTCTTCGCAAGCCAATCTTTTCAAGCATGTGCCATGAGGCTGTATTATCAGGATTACAGACAGCATTGACGCGGTGTAACTTCAGGTGAGTGAAGCAAAAGTCCAGCAGCGCTTCGGAAACCTCAGTGGCATAATGGTGACCCCAATGCTCCTGGATCAGCAGGGTACCTATCATCCCTGTATCCGTCTCGGGATCGATCAGAATATGCGTGCGTCCGATCTTTTCTGCAGTCTTTTTCAGAATCACAGCCATTTCATAGCTCAGGCGTGGCTCAGCATCCCAGTCCTTTATGATTGCCGTCAGATGAGCCTCTGCCTGCTTTCGATTTTTCACATCAAAGGGTGTATATCTTAGGATTTCTTCATCTGAGTAAATGCGATAGATGAGATCAATGTCACCATGTTCAAAGGGACGTATGAAAAGTCTTTCTGTTTCCATCATCCTGATTTCCTGCGCTTTCAATTTCCGCCATGTCTGTCTGTGCTCTGTCCCGGTCCGGTATTCTCTTCATTCTGATGACGCTCTGTTTCAGGAAAACTCTGCGGCTGTCACTGTCTTGCATCCCGTTGAAACGCGAATACCCTGAATTCGGCCGTGATGTCCAGTGCCCTGTATTCAGAAAGACGTTCCATACCGACCTTCGGTGTTTTCCATGCATAGGGCGTCATTCGGAAAAGAGCCATAATGTCTTCCCGGCAGTTTAGCTTGTATGTATATTTCAGAGAGGCCTCTTCCATCAGATGGAATCCGTCATACTCTTCTGTTTTCTGATCATTCTCATAGGGACGATCATAAAGGATCTCCTTCATTTCCCAGAGATGCTTTCTGCCGGGAACCACATACAGAAAGGTCCCTTCGGGTTTCAGAACCCGGCAAAACTCTTCAGCAGCAAGCGGTGCAAAACAGTCAATAAGTAAATCTCCGCTCTGATCTGCCAGAGGCATGTGATAGACGGACGCAACTGCGATCTCAGCGCCATGACAGCGTTTTGCCGCCTTCCTGACTGCTGCTTTGGAGAGATCGATCCCTCCGGCGATTCCGCCTTTTCGGGCTGCCACACCGCTCAGTGTTTCCGTGTAATATCCTTCACCGCATCCCGCATCGATCAGCACTCCTGTGTCCATCAGATATCTCTCGGCAAGCCCACAGAGCTCTTTGCGAAGCGGCTCATACCACCCGCCGGAGAGAAAACGCGTTCTGGCCTTCACCATCTCCTTATCATCTCCGGGTGTGTCCGAATGCCGACAATTGGATGGAAGAAGATTGACATAGCCCTCCCTGGAAATATCGAAACAATGCCCGTTTGAGCAGCGGTACAGGTGTACGTCATATTCCATGGCCCGACCGCATAAAGGGCAGGAAAACAGAGACCGTATCATCTTTTGGGCCTGGCCTTTTCTATCCGTGGCTCCGCTTCGCTGAGAATGGCTTCCACATCCGCTCCCACGCGGGAATCTCTTCTCACATACGCGTTGAGAAACAGGTTCTTCCACATTCCATCGGAATTTCCCGTAACCGAAAAAACAGATTCTTTCATTTCAGTCATTCAGTTTCTCCAGCTTTTTTTACATAAATCCTTCCTCAGGGATCGATTTGTCCTGAGGTCACCCGCCATCCACGGTATTCTCTTCAGCTGGTCTTTCCAAACGGCCGTTCAGGTTGCTGAGCAGCATGCCTCCAATAACCATCACCACTCCGAACAAGCCGACCGGAGAGACCGTTTCTTCGAGGAACACCGCACTGGCGATCATCGTCACAACCGGTACAGCATATACGTAGAGGTTTGCTTTCATTGCACCAATTATTGATATCGCTTTGTTCCACATCAGGTAGCATACTGCACTGCAGATCAGCCCGAGGTACAGCAGACCGCAGATATCACCTGCCTGCATTCCTGTCATTCCCGACAGACCTCTTCCTTCGGCGATCAAGAGCGGAATTGTCGTGAGAATGCCGTAAAACATCAGCTTTCTGGTGCTGAGAAACGTATCATAGCGGTCTATGATCCGTTTGGCGAGAAAGCCGTACAGGGCCCAGCAGACTGCCGCAGCCATTGCCAGCAGATCCCCCAGGGGATTCAGTTCAAGTACAAACACCCCATTAAATACGACAAGCAAAACGCCGAAAAAAGCAATTCCGATCCCCGCAGTCTGTCGGTGGGACAGTCTCTCGCCGTTTCCGAACACACGGAGCATGAGTGCAGAAGCGATAGGAGCAGCAGAGACCAGAATGCTGACATTGCTTGCAAGAGTCAGCTTTAATGCCGTATTCTCAGACAGATAATACAGCGTATTGCCGAACAGTGAGAGCACGATGAACGGACCTTCCTCACGCCAGTGAAAAAACCATTTGGGGTAGATAACCCATATGGCCAGCCATGCAATCACAAATCGCAGAAACATCAGCTGCACCGGGCTGATTATTGCAATCAGGTTCTTGCTGACCAGAAAAGAGGTTCCCCATGCTATGACACAGAGAAGAGAGAGTATGTGTCCTTTAAACTGTCCTCTGTTGTTCATACCTGCTTTAATCCTCATAGTACGCTGTTTCTGTCTGCTCATTATACATGATTCCGTGCCGTTTGTCACTCTGAATTCCGGTATCCGGTCTTTTTTCATCAGCCTGTGAGGGAACACTCGCAACCGGTATCATTCCTCGGCCCACTGAACAGCAGCGTTCGTCTGCATACCTGTTCCAGCTAAGAAACCAGGGGATCGCTCCCCTGGTCTCTTTTCAGTGATAGTATTTATCCGCGTGATATTGAAAGAGTTCCCTGATCACCGATGTGATATTGCTGGTGGAAACAGTAGCGCCGCTGACCGCATCCGGATCCACTGGATCTATTGTGTCCCCATAGCCTTCCCAGGCATCATACTGCGCTTTTCTCGTTCCAACAAGCGGCTGGACAAGATGATCATTCATATACTCAGCAGTATAGTCCGGATGTCCCATGATCGGATTGCTGTCGCCCCATAAGCCAACTGTCGTCCCATCCATCTCTCCAAAGCTGATCTGTCGAATGGATGCTTCGTCAGGCGTCTCTTTGGTGTTCAGAAGCTCAATATACATGACGGAACTGTAGTTTTTCTCAGGTCCCCTGCAGGTACATGAGGTGAACGCAACCTGATAGCGCGTAAATGTCTTATTCTTGTTTTCAAAAAGAATCACGGCCTCCAGCTCAGTTGGTGTACCTCCGCTGGCATACTGTGTATACGTGAATGTCTTCAGTTCAGCAAAAGCAACCGTCCCAATCGACAGAAGCAGGACCGCACACAGCAGAAAGGAAAGGATTTTCATCAGGCAACTGCATGCAGACGCGAGAAATCTATCAATGCATAATCAGCACGCCAAGTGCAGAAATAGTCGTTCCCGTTTGCGTCTTCAGAATACTCAATCAGTTCCACGCCGTGGTCACCCTGATACTCCCAGTTGCCTCCGACGTTATAAAGCAGCTCAGGATCCCATCCAAGGAAGATCAGAAGGGACTTTGTCATGCCTGCGTAACCACCGCCGCCGCACATAAGGAAGATGGGCTTGTCTTTCGGGAAGCAGTCTTCCAGAACCAGCATGGATTCTTCATAATTTGGCTCAGCAGTTGCGATGCTTCCGTCCTCATTCCATGTCAGGCTGAAGAGCGTCTCCGCACTGTAAGCGCCGTCTACCGGAAGACTGCTCAGGGTTGCGAGATACGGGTAAGGAACAATACGGAAGCCTTCTACTGTGGAAGCCAGATCCGCATTGCCACCGATTGCGGCATAATCCGCAGGATCGAAGAGCATACGGACATCACGATACACCACATCGTCACGTCCCAGATACCCGTCCAGAGTTTTCATGTTGATGTTTTTGTCCACACCGAACATGTTCGTCTCATCCGGCTCCGGTGCAGGGAGCGCGTCGGCATATGCAACGCAGGACAGGCTCAGGGCTAATGCAAGGACAAGGAAAAGTGCTGCAAGTTTTTTCATAGAGGTTCCTCCTTCAGTTTGATTTCCGTTTTAACGGCTGTCTGAAATATACATTGTGACAGACATTTTGTCAAACTATTGACCAAGTAGGTTGTTATCTTTCAGCACGATTGTCTGGCTGTTGATCTCAAAAAACTTTTCACTTTTCATATCATTATCATCTCATGACTGCTGTTTCAATAAGAGCTTCAGCTCGTCTCCGCAGCAGGTCAGCCGCCCAGTCATGTCTCCCCTTCAAGGATCACGCGTGTCATCTTGTTGCTCTCACTTCTCAAGACTTCCCCGGTAAGAATTGATGCCGCCGATGTTTTTCACATATTCATAGCCTTTGCTCTGCAGAAAGCTGACTGCTTTTCTGCTCCGTGTCCCGGCGAGGCAGTAAACATATAGCGGGATATTCTTGTCCCACGGCAGCTTTGCTCTGTCTAACGATGACAGTGGATAATTAACGGCGCCCGGAATGTGCCCGCGATTATATTCATCCTCTTCTCTGACATCCAGAAGGACAGAATTCTCTTCTCTGGCTTCTAACGCAGCGGAGATATCGTCGGTTTTCAGAAAATCAAATAGTCCCATGGTCTTTCTGCTCCTGTTTTTTTCAGAAATCTGCCGCTTATCATAACACTTCCGGCAAATCTTGGCAATCCAAAAAATGCAAAAAGACGCTGGCAGAAGCATCTCATGATCCGGTCGGACTTTGATATGGTTTTGCGGAAAAAGATGATTATTTTGAGCACATTATCTGTCTCTGCTCTTGTCATATCATTGCTTGCATGATACAATCTCTTCCGTCAGAACGATAAAACAGGAGAGAAGCTTTGGAGGGATTTTCTGATGATCAACCTGAAAAAACACACCATCAATCTCGGCACCGGTGATGTCGGTGTCCACATTCTTCAGGGTGGAACTGTGGAGAAACCCATTCCGGTATTTGCATTTTACAATCTGTCCAATGAGGACGAGCGTATTCTGATGGGCTTCTCCAGCAAGGAATGCATCGATTCCATGATTGAAGCATTGCAGAATGTCCGGGACATCTATTATCCGGCTCCCGTTCGAAAAAAATCTCTGGGAGACACACAGCAGTTCAGGATCGACTGATGGCTTACGATTTCCATGTTCGTTCCAAAGCAGATCTGATGGATGCCATCCAGAAGTTTGGAATTATCCCCTATTTCTCCAATACCATTCCCGGTTTTTCTCTGGAGGAACACTGCAGCCCTTCCGTGCTGTTCTCCGACACCGGAGAAAACGATACATGGGAATGGAAGGGCCCTGTCATTCAGGCCACAGGCTGTGCCTACGGAAAACTTTTTGAGAAAAAGGCCGCCTATGTTCGGTCAGATCTGTATCTGGATCTTGCCAACTACCGCAGGGACGGTTACGATTTTGACGCCCGCTACGATGAAGGATTGGCAAAGCACCAGGATAAGCAGCTTTATGATCTGATCGAGAGAAAGGAACCTGTTTTATCAAAAGAGCTGAGAGAATCCGGCGGTTACGCCTACAGCGGGCGCTGGCAGAAGACCGAAGGAAAGAAAGGCTTTGACACATCCATCACACGGCTGCAGGAGCAGTGCTATGTTCTCATCAGCAACTTCGTTTACACCCTCGATAAAAGAGGAAACCGACGCGGCTGGGGCGTGGCAGAGTACAGCACACCGGAGAAGTTTCTGAATCCCTTCTTCTCTGAAAATGTATATCTGAGAAAGCCTGACGAGTCTTACGCCAGGCTTATGGAGCATCTTCTGTCTCTCTTCCCCGCTGTGCCGGAAGCGAGTCTTATGAAGTTTCTGAAATAGATTTTGTTTTACTTCTTCAGAAATTCCAAATACTCGTCGAACACATTAAACAGCATATCACCGGAACAGACCGGAAGCACGGCATCCGTGCCGCCGATCTGAACAAAATCAAAAAAATCTGTTGCTGCAGTAAGAACCAGAACAGGGATCACTTCATATCCCGGGCCAAACATGATTTCAAGAAACGGACAGTACTTGGCCGCCTGCAGCACTTCTTCCCGGTCAATCCGATCCTTCATCTTGAATTCCAGCGAAAACACACGGTTCTCAGTGATGACCAGGACATCGGCATAGATCCGTACATAGCGGGAGCGCTTCAGTCTCAGTTCAAAAGCAATCTCCCATTCCAGACAGTTCTCCCCGATCATGTCCCTGAGATCAAGAAACAGTGCGAGCATCTGCTCTCTGCAGTCCCGGAAAGAATGAAACAATCCCCTTGTATCATTCAGGCTGCGGCCGATATTGGTGCATCCTTCCGTAAGAGTCTTCAGCCACTCTTCCTCTTTGAGGGCAAGGAAGCCCTTCACCGTGTCATAGTATCCCGCATATTCCTGAAGTCCGACATGGGGTCTAGTCTGTTTCATGATCCCGTGCCACCTGAACGCTCTGTCCTGCCAGCAGAGTTCCTTCAGAAGGGGTGAACGGTACAGGATCTGATTGACGCTCTTTCGGTCTATATCCAGTTCGCATGCAATATCTTTCGCTTTGATTCCATCGCTTCGGCAAATCAATGCGCAGATTTCCCGCTCTGCTTCCATTGTAAACTCACTCCCGGAACACATCAGTCGACTTCTATGATTCTCTCACCGTACACTGGAAGAACCTGGATCTCCGCATTCATCCCGGCAGTTGCCTTGACCGCACTCGCCAGCGCCAGTTCCGGCCGATTGTTTTCCTGGCTGAGATGAGCAAGAAAAAAGTATCTGGTGCCTCGTTCCGCAAACCTTGCCACGGCTTCAGAACAGGTCTCGTTGGAGAGATGACCGTCATCGGAGAGAATCCTTTTTTTCAGAAAGGCGGGATATCTCCCATAGCGCAGCATCTCCTCATCGTGGTTCGATTCGATCACAATGCATTTTGCTCCGTAGAGCAGCTGCATCGTGCTGTCCGGAATGCAGCCGAGATCAGTGATATAGCCAGTACAGGTATCTTCTGTCTCAATTTTGAATCCGATACTGCCGAGGCAGTCATGTGAAGTGGGAATTGCGGTGACCCAGAGTCCCTCCAGAATCTGGGTACGCACAGAATATAGAAGCGGCGTCGCACGTTCAATCCTCAATATGTCTTTGGATGTATGGCTCATGAACAATGGGGCATCGATCCGTTTCAGGCAGGCTTCCAGACCTTTTACATGATCGGAGTGTGTATGGGTAATCAGCACCGCATGGATGCTTTCAAATGTATATCCGTTTTCTGTCAGTGCGTGCTTCAACATGGATGCACTGACACCGAGATCAATCAGGATCGTCTTTCCATCCAAATCCAGAAGCACACAGTTTCCTGTTGATCCGCTGGCAATGGGGAGTATTATCATCTTTTTGATGACCGTCTTTTCATCGCCTGATCTTCCGCTGCCAGTTCTTTATGGAGTCTGATCGCGGTCCAGGTTCTGTTTGTCTCGGTAACGATGCATTTCAGCCTTACCGGGCAACCGCTGTTTCTCATCCCGTCAAGCAGTTCATGAAGATCCTGAGAACGGAAATCTGACATGATCATCATCTCGTCCGTAAACGGAGTCAGATGAAACCCAGCGGTCTCTGTTCCTGTGAGCAGATCCGCTATTTTTATATTCTGTTGCTCAGGCGGAATGTCCCGAAACGAATAGCCAAGTTTCATTGACAACAGTCTGATTGCTGTGCGTTTCGCCTCATCGTCAATGTTAAAAAGCAGCAGTGTTGCCATTCTACGCTCTCCTCACATTCAGCTTATATCCCGTGATTGCTCCGACGATTCCTCCCAGAATATGGGACAGATTGGAAACGTTGTCCCGCAGGAACACTCCCTCGTATACCTGCTGACCAATATAGATCAGAGCAATCAGAATCACGGTAACAGGGAGCTCCCCTTCCCGGACATTTGTAAAAGAAACCAGAAGGATAAAGGCAAATACCACTCCACTGGCTCCGCAGAGTGCGACAGACGGGAAAAGGATATAGTTTACGATTCCCGTCACCAGTGCCGTGATCCCGATAACCTCAAGAATTTTCACCGATCCGTGCTTTTCCTCAAGCATCGGCCCGAGCAGAAGGATATAGGACATGTTCCCGATAAAATGAGCCCATCCGCTGTGGCCGAGCACATGGGTAAAGAACCTCAGATATGTCAGCGGGTTCGTCAGTGGGGAATGCCATGTCATAAACAGCAGCTGATTTGTTCTGCCACCTGTAACGATGTCAAGAATCAGTGCGGCAAAACTTGCTATTGCAAATCCTAGCACAATCGGAGAATTGTTGGTGATTTTCAGCTTTTTCATGCTCCGTCCAGCTTTCTTATACATTTCTGACATCTCTACGCCAATCCGTTGCCAATGAATTTCACCTTTACATCAACATCGTGCGGCGGCATTACGAACTGATATTCAATCCGGTTGACCCTCACCACGTCGGCTCCGCTGACTTCAATCACTTTGTCTCCGTCCGTTATGTCATAAGTCAGGATTGTCACCGTTTCTCCTGTCCTGGCTGTTTTCGGACAGGACTCGATGAGATTACTGTCTCCGACCAGATTGATGTTATGTTCAAACGCTCTGACAAGCTGTTTATACCTTCCTGCACCGGCAAAAACTCCGATCTCAGCAATTGTAGTCAGCTCTCCGTCCTGATCCATATACATTGGCTGATCCATCGTCTGCCATTGCAGCGTTCGATTCAGCAGTTCGTCATAGCTGGATTCTTCCAGTTTGTCTTTCGGAATTCCGCTGTTCATTTTCACAAACAGAGCCTTGGCAGCTTCCTTCAGATTCTCCAGATACTCCTCTTCCCTGATTCCATGTTGCTGCAGTATCATCTTATTCGTTATTCTCTCACCGGTATCGCAGTCATAGCCGTATGCGGCATACTCAATCAGATCATTGGGTTCATTCGCTCTGAGGAGCAGGAAAACCTGATTATCGTGCCAGAATGCCTGCCATCCGATATTCCAGCACCAAACGGACAGCCCTTTTTTCATAAGATGAAACTGCTCTTCAGCCAGCTTGGCGTATTTCTTCGCAATTTCATCGTTGATTTCCCTGGCGTCAGGGGTATCTGCAGAGATTTTTGGAACATGATAGGAATATCTTCCCTGATTCCCAATGCTGTCAGTATAGATCCCCTCCGCATTGTATAATTCGGAAACCTCTTCTCGGAGAGATTCAGCATAGCACCGTATGAAGCCTGTAGACAGCAGACAGAGAATGAACACAGCAGAGATAATTTTTTTCATAAGACGCTTCTCCATAATGACCGACTAAGGATCCTCCCGATATCTGCGCTTCAGTTCAAGGTACTCTTTTCGATCGATCAGTCCGTTCTTAAGCCATTCATCGAGCTGTTCGATTCGGTTTCTTCTGTCCCGCTGAAAATGATCTTCCGCTGAGAAGCCATATGTACCGTCTGGTATCATATTCACGGCAGACTTAAATCCAACTGCTGACGGTACATCTGTGAAGGCGGTACGCTGTTCCTTTCGTTTTTCTTCACGTGAGGATGTAATTCCCACTTTTACAGCAACAAACAGGCAGGCCAGCACAAGGAAAAACGAAAGTTTCGGGAGGATTTCTTCCAGCAGATCCATGATCTCCATGGTCCTGCTTCTCTCCCGAACAGCAGGTGTGGGCATCGGAGTATCAATCACTTCAATCGCAGGTGTCGGGGCATTCTCTCCAATGGCAATTCTCAGCTTGTCCTGGTATGATGCGGTTTCATACATGATCAGTTTACCGCCGAACCGATTGATGTTTCTCTTTCCAAAGACATCAGTGAGAACCATCTCTCCTTTGTTTTCAACATGCCCCGGAATACGTGCAGATACTTCGATCTCTTCGCCTGCCCATGTTGCTGCAAGATCCTGCTGGATAACCTTCCCCCGGTTGATAAGATTGCCCTGTACTGTCAGCCCGTAAGTTCTGATCTCTGCGCATTTCATAATCGAAAGTGTGACTCCTTCGGGGACAGTAAAGTTCCTGAATGTGATGACTGCACCAGACGGAATCTCAAAATCTTCTGCAAATATAAAATTCTCTGTAACACAGAGGAGAGATCCGGTGTTGAGCACAGAAGGCTCGGAACACACTTTCTTCATCTCCTCAAAAGAGGACAGAACAATCTCTTCCGCGGCCGCACCGGAAACGGGGAGCAGGCCCAGAGCGGATAAGATAACAAACAGGCACAGGCTGATCACTATTGTTTTTCTCATAATACATCTCCGATCATGTAATAGAGAGTTCGCTCAGCATCGCCACCTTTGCGCTCGAACCATACCGAATCCATTTATACAGTCTTCTGTAATATAATACCAAAAAAAAGCTCTCTTTGCAACTCGCCGGATTGTTTTCCCGCTTTGACAGGTAATTCTTCTCATCCCTATCGTTGTGTAACTCATGCCGATCTCCGGAATAGAGTTTTGCTTTGACATAAGCTCTGTCTCGGCAAGCCTGTCCGTCGTCTGATCCACGCTCTCCTCCCTTGCCAAACTGACCGTATATGCGCAAGGTGGAGTGCCGAATCCAGCTTCAATCCCCTGCTTTGCCAAATATGGCTGGCAGAATCTGATGATACGGTTTTCAACATTTTCGACCGAATTTTGAACAGCGCCACAATATCTTGTGGCCTCAGCAAAAAGTGATGTGAGTGCAGAGGAGGCTTGAAATTTTCAGCCTTGCAGTGATGGTTTTCCTCCCTCTTGTATGCAGCTGGCGTCCAAGCCGTTTTTTCAATCGAGCATATTTTGATTCATCTGTACAATTTCAATCACATCGGGTTCCACATGACACATCAGGAAAAGCACTTTCACCCCAGCCTTTTCCGCATCTTTCAGCGCTTCTGCAAATTTCGGATCAGTTTCTGCATTGGGTCGTACTTCGGAAACGCCATCCATCTGAATAACAAACGCCACTGCAGCATTATATCCTTCTGAAGCTGCTTTCATGAGCTCTCTCAGATGTTTTGTCCCCCGCGCAGTAGGAGCATCCGGAAAGAAGCCGAGACCGTCTCTTTCCAGTGTGCAGCCCTTCACTTCCAACAGAAATCTTTGGTTTCCCTTTTCCATGCAGAAATCCACTCTGGAATGCCCGTAGCAGAACTCAGGCTGGATACGATCAAACGCCTGCTGATCCAACCATTCCCTGACCATTTTATTTGGGGCCTGACTGTCTATATTGATCAGCATCCCGTTGGTTTTACGTACTGCAACAAGGTCATAAGCTGTTTTCCTTTGAGTATTCTCAACCTTTTCCAGATACACTTCCGCACCTGACAGTAGCAGTTCACGGCACCGGCCGGTATTCTTCACATGGGCGGTAACGGGAACTCCTTCAACGATGACATTCGCGATAAACCGATTGGGCCTGTTAACAAATTCACCTCGACACACGCTGCTGTATCTCATTCGGAAGTCTGCCTTTCTTCTTAAACCGTATATTCCAGGACATCTTTTTTTCTCGTGGGATTTGCCCTTTTAATGACACACAGGTCGTTGCTTTTATTGCCAGCGCATCTCTTTCATGTTACAATAGCATCGATCTCTGGAGGCTCCTTGGATGTGTTTTTTTGCATCTCCGGATGTTTTCAGGCAATTCTGTGGTAACAAATTGAGGATGTATGGCAGCTTTCAGTTGCGCGACGAGCAGGATATGATGAAGGTTAGGACAATTATGACGATTGACCTGGTGTTTCACCTGGTTGACAGCGCTGCTGCCCCGAAGCGAGCGTCCACAGGTACCACGTTGCTCTGACTTTTAGGGAAATGACTTTTTTGATGGAGCTGTGAAATGAATCCTGCAACAGAATATGATGTCGCGCTTTCTGCATGTGATAGCTATGGAGACACTGATGTGGAGTCTGCGTTGCGCGAAGTGCTTGAGGCAATAGATGGTCTTTCCTTTGTAAAACCCGGAATGCGGATTGCCCTTAAAGTGAATCTTGTTACGGCCTTGAGACCGGACGCTGCTGCAACAGTACATCCGTCGGTGGTCTGCGCGCTTGTAAAGCTGCTTCGGGAACGTGGCGCTGAGGTTGTGATCGGTGACGGCCCGGGCGGGATCTATTCCTCCTCATATTTGCACATAGTCTACGACATATGTGGGATGCGTCAGACTGAGGCGCTTGGCGCTGAGCTGAATGATGATTTTTCTGTTCAGGAAGTGGATTATCCGGATGCAGTGAAGGCAAAGCAGTTTCCCTATACGGCTTTCCTTGGAAAAGCGGATGCCATCATTGATCTGTGCAAGCTAAAAACACATGCTATGATGGGCTTGACATGCGCGGTCAAGAACTTTTTCGGTTCAATTCCCGGCACTGTAAAGCCGGAATTCCATTACAAGTTTCCGCAGGCAACAGATTTTGCCGACGTTCTGGTCGATCTGTACGAATACTCTTCTCCCCGGCTCTGTATCTGTGATGCAGTGATTGGGATGGAGGGAAACGGGCCAACACAGGGCACCCCTCGGAAAATTGGCTGTCTGATTGCAAGCCGTAACGGGCACATGCTTGATGCTGTTGCCGCCGGTCTGATCGGTCTGGTGCCGAAAGACATTCCAACACTTGTGGCAGCGGAAAGACGTGGGCTCCTGCCTGCAGATCTTTCCTCGCTGGAAGTCTTTGGAGATCCGATGCAGTTTTCTGTCCCGGATTTCAAAACCGTACCGGCTCAATCCAGTGTATTCTTCCATGTTCTCGGAGAAGGTCTGCCAGGTAAGATCGCAGATTTCTTAGCCGGTCGGATTATGACTCCGTATCCAAAACTGGATCCATCGTCATGTATCGCTTGTGGAAAATGTGCGCAAACCTGTCCGGCAAAAGCGATCAGCATGAAGAAGGGGAAGCCAAAAATCAACCGCCGTATCTGCATCCACTGCTTCTGTTGCCAGGAGTTTTGTCCAAAAGGAGCTGTGAAGGTTGGCCGCACATGGATTATGACTCTGATCAGGAAGCTGCTTTGATACGGCAGTATTCGCCTGCAACCCAACGGCAAACGGTCCGGCTGAGCTGAGATTATTCCATTTCGGTGCTCGAAATCAAGACCCTGCCCATATCAGGAGGCATGTCCTCGGAGAAGAATGATTCTGTTCACCAACAGCACTGTTATGTACTTCAGAGACCGGTCCATCCTCGTCGATTCCGGGACCGTCATCAGCAACCGTGATCATGGAGGCACCTACCTCCGTTCAGGTCGGAACCCTGATATGTTCCGGCCCGATTCCTTTTCCGAGACAGTTCTTGGCAGCGCTTTCTGCAAGTGTATCTTTACCTCTACATATCATATCCTAACCCGGATAAGCCAGAAAAGCAAGCTGTTGTAAAAAAATCTGCAGTCTTGGGTTTTATGGTTTCCCATAAACACTTCAAAGACAGTCAGAATGGATTAAACAGAAATATACAGTCTCAAAACATGTTCTCCAGAGACAAGCCAGGAAAGCAACAACAATTTTCGGATTGAATATGATCGCGCCTCTCGTGTTACCTTGAGTTTCCGGAAATGAGGTAAGCTGGCGGGTAGGCAGTCAAAACGAACTGAGGGAAAAAGTACAAAGCAGCATAGCACAGAGGAAAATGGGTACAAATGTGTAAGAGGGCATGAAAAATCCAGACTCTGCCAGATTAG
>JAILFJ010000005.1 GCA_024697625.1 Oscillospiraceae bacterium | reverse complement strand
CTAATCTGGCAGAGTCTGGATTTTTCATGCCCTCTTACACATTTGTACCCATTTTCCTCTGTGCTATGCTGCTTTGTACTTTTTCCCTCAGTTCGTTTTGACTGCCTACCCGCCAGCTTACCTCATTTCCGGAAACTCAAGTCAGTTCACTTTTGTTTGCTTTTTGGATTACGATTCAGATGGGTGGGTAAAAAGAAACCAGCTTTGATCAAAGTCAAAGCTGGCAGGAATCTGTGCGCTCATATAAGATCGTTCCGAATCGAGGGTTGAGATGGATCGTCCGTCAGGGGGCTTCCAGATAATTCACCGCTTTTCCGGTTGCCTGAGCGTATTCAATTTCCGAGCGGGTGCTGGAACCGATATAGCCGTCAACATTGATGACGAAGATCTCATCCGCCAGATCGATCTTGCGCTTATGCATGTCATCCAGCATCTCCTTGGTGCCCTCCGTCCAGACCTCACTGTCTCCGGCATGGCCGAACAGCCCGACACTGATGACAATATTGCCTTCCAGCGTCAGACGCTTCTGCGTGTCCATGAAAGCGTCCTTAAACCGTGTGCTTCCACAGAGCGTGATGACCTTATATCTGCCTACCATGGCTCTCCCTCCGTGATCTGATTTCCGTATGTGCTGCTGTCAAAGGCCGATCTGCTGCTTTCTCGCAACGACGATCGGCTGATAGAACCCGGTCTCCTCCGGGAACTTCCATTCAACACTGCTGCATCCGCAGGCAAGAAGCAGATCGGTCAGCTCCTGTCTGAGGGTCGCTCTGTATTCGCATACAAACTTACTGATGCGGAGCGATTCCTCATCCTCGATGATGTACTGCGTCAGCTGATAGATGTCACCGTTCCAGACCCAAGTCTGAAAAGAAACGCGCTGTCCCTTTTCGGTCCGGTGGATGTAAGGCGGTGAGTAGGGAGGCCTGCTGCTCAGCAGGCTGTCATAATCCCTGATGCTGGCGACAAAGATGCCTCCCGGTCTGATCTGAGCGACAATGCTCCTGACCGCTGTTTCCAGCGCCTCGCCGGTAAGCATGTGCGGCAGGGCATTGTCCATCGCAATGACGAGATCGAACTGTTCTGTGAAGGTCTCTGATAGAGCGCGGAAGTCAGCATGCTCAAAACGGATCTTGACGCCATTTTTCTGCGCCCGTTCCCTTGCCTCGGCCAGCTCTCCGTCACTGATGTCCGAGGCGGTGACATGATACCCCATGGCTGCCAGTCCTATTGCCTGCGTCCCGATCCCGCAGGCGCAGTCGAGAAGATGAGAGGTGCAGTCGAAACCGTTTTCATCAAAGATTCTATTTAGGATGACAGCCTGTTCCCGCGTAGTGGACTGCCAGTCGAGGAACAGCTTGTCATATTGGGTCGCCATATTATCATAAAAGCTCTGTGTAATATCCATGCCATGAGCTCCTTTGAGCCATTTTTAGAAGGTCAAATCGGTTCCATCGACTTAGAGCACGTCAGTGCGGAACAGGAAACTGCCGCCGTGCGTTGGATACCGTTATTATAAAATATACGATGCGATTGTCAAGAATAACAGTAAAAATCCGAACGCAGATACGTTGACAGAAAAGACAAAAACGTATTGACAAGCAGGTGTGATCTTGTTATATTTTGTACATAACAGGTAATGACTGCTGCGGCAGTTGTTATAGAAAAATCTTTATTTATCAGGAGGAAGACAATGAAAAAAATCCTTGCGATGGCCATAGCGCTCTGCATGATTTTTGCGCTCTGTGCCGTATCCGCTTCGGCCGAAGGCTCCACGATCTACGTTCTGGGCCCGACGCCTGACCACGGCTGGACCGCCCAGGCGGGCGCATATGCCTCTGCAAAATGCGAAGAGATCACCGCGGAAGGCACCTACAAGGCCGTGTACATCCCCGCATCTTCCGGTGAGGAACAGGTCGACCAGTGCAACACCATCATCGCCAACGGCGATGCGGCGGTTGTGGTCATGATGGCGCTGGATGATTCTGCTCAGGCCGGCCAGGAAGCCCTTTATGCGGAGGGCATCCCCTTTATCTCCTTTGACCGTATCATTGAGGCGACAGAGGAATATGCTGCACTCAACTACTCCGGCAATAACTGGCAGTGCGGTGCGGGTATCGCCTGCTGGCTGCAGAAGAACGGCATGGAGCCGGGTGACACGGTTGTTGTGCTCTATGGTGACAACGGTACCGTCTGCTCCCGCCGGCAGGAGGGCTTCGAGCAGTTCCTCCGCGGCGAGCTCAAGTATGAAGATCTGAACGCTGGCGAGTTTGAGACGGCAGCCGTCTGGGAGCAGGCCGATCTGGACAACATTTTCAATGGCTATACAGTGGTCTGCAACTGGTCTGCTGACGGCGCTTACGGCTACATCGAGCAGAAGTTCGATGAAATCGTCGCCGCTGCAAAGGCAAATACCGGCAAGCTCTTTATCTATTCCATGGACGATGAGATGACCTTCGGCGTGCTGAACTATCTGGAGGCGGGCGCATCTGCCGAGACCCTGGCGGATCTGGAAGGTCTTGAGGTCTACATCTCCGCCATCGGCGGCATGCAGGAGCTCTACAACGTCATGGCAGGCACCGATGAGCAGAGCGAGCTGGCCGAGAAGTACTTTGACGACATGATGTCCGTGTCCTTCAACCCGAAGATGATGCAGACCGCGATCGAGCTCGGCGTCAAGCTGGCGAGCGGCGACTGGGAGTATGAGGCAGGTTCCGGCTCCTATGAGCCCGTGTTCATCGTGGATCGCACCAACGCGGCTGAGGTGGAGGGCTTCCAGGGTCACTGATCCTCTGGCTATCCGAAGCACTGTGATAAGGCGGATGCAGGGTTTCCTGCATCCGCACCCTTTATAAGCATAATGACAGAAACAGCAAGGGAGACATCACATCCATGACGATCTTAGAGATGAACCATGTTTCCAAGGCATTTGGAGGCGCGAAGGCACTCTCCGACATCCACTTCACAGTGGAGGAAGGGGAGATCCATGCGCTGCTCGGAGAGAACGGTGCCGGGAAGAGCACGCTGATGAATATCCTGACCGGTGTCCTCCCGGCGGATCAGGGAACGATCCGCTTCCTGGGAAAAGATTATCCGAGTCCCACCATCACCCAGATGGAGGAGGCCGGTATTGCCTTCGTCCATCAGGAACTCAACGTGATCAACGATCTGTCCGTCTCGGACAATATTTTTCTCTGCCGCGAAATCCGGAACAGACTGGGCCTGATCAACCAGAAGGAACAGCTCCGCCGCACGAAGCAGCTCTTTGAAGACCTCGGCGTCGAAATGGACCCTTCCGCTATGGTTTCAGAACTGAAAACCAGCGAGAAGCAGCTCCTGGAGATCTGCAGGGCACTCTATGCGGATGCGAAGCTGCTCATTCTTGACGAACCGACGACGTCTCTGTCAAACAGCGAGATCGACCATCTGTTCGGAATCCTGCGAAAGCTTCGGGATCAGGGAAAATCCTTTATTTTCATATCGCATAAAATGCCGGAGATTTTTGCGATCTCCGATCGATATACAGTCCTCCGCAACGGAGAGTTTGTTACCAGCGGAAACATCAAGGACATTACGCCGCATGCCGTCACGTCCCATATGGTGGGAGCGCAGTATGTGGATGCGGAAGTCTATCAGCCTCGGAAGCTGGGCGAACCGATCATGGTTCTGGACCACTATTCGGGGGAGGGGTTTTCGGATATCAGTCTTGAGGTCCAGCGCGGCGAGATCGTGGCCTTTACCGGCCTGGCAGGCTGCGGTGCGTCTGAACTGATGCAGACGATGTTCGGGGCTCTGCCCGCTACCGGGGGCCGCTTTTCGGTGAACGGAAAGGCACTGCAGGGCTCCATCGTCCACTTTATGAAGAACTCTGTTGCCATGCTTCCGTCCAACCGCAAAGAGAACTCCGTGGTGCCGGATATGAGTATTCTGGAGAATTTCTACCTTGCGGAGCATGAGCTCTCCAGGGGGAAGAGGCCGTTTATCCGGATGAAGGACGAGCTGCGGCGATACGAGAGCCAGAAGGAAAGCCTTCATATCAAGGCAGGGGATCCGTCAGACAGCATTTCTTCCCTTTCAGGCGGAAACCAGCAGAAGGTATTTCTGGCCCGCTGGCTGAACATCGGCGCGGACCTGCTCCTGTTCGACAATCCGACACAGGGAGTGGACGTCGGAGCGAAGGAGGAGATCTATAAACTGATCCTCCAGTTTGCATCCGAGGGCAAAACCGTGATTATCAACACACTGGAGATCCCGGAAATCCAGAAGGTTGCGGACCGGTGTGTTGTATTCTACGAAGGGAAAATTGTCAAAATCTTTGAACACCGCGAAGTCAACGAGCATGACGTCATGCTGTATTCCACCAATGCCATCGAGACAGCCGGGGAGGAAATGAGATCATGAGCGGAAAGGAAAACGGATTCGGAAAACGGCTGGGACGGATATGGTCCCAGTACAGCTATATTTTTGTCCTGCTGATTATCATGATCGGCTATGCCTATACGATCCATATCAACGGGAACGATTTTAAATTCAGCCATATCGCGGCAATACTGGGCAGCCAGAATACCTGTATTGTCGGCACGATAGCCCTCGGCATGGCTTTTGTCATTATTACGGGACAGATTGACCTGTCGGTCGGCTCATCGCTGGTTCTGTGCACAGGTGTTTCGATCGTCGTCTTCAACATGACCGATTCGATCGCGCTGATGATCCTTGCGGGACTGGCCGCCGGAGCACTCTGCGGGCTGATTAACGGCTTGCTGGTAGGCCTTGGAAAGATGCCGCCCTTTGTGGTCACGCTTGGTACGATGCTGATCTACCGCTCACTCACCCTCTCGGTGGTGCGCAAGATCGACCCGGTGATCAGCGGTTCCTCCTCCAGCCAGTTTGCCATGATCAGCAAGAAGGAGCACTATAAGTTCCTCCGTATGGTATTTGGAACCGGAAAGTTGAAGTTCGGCAGTTTTTCCATCCCCTATATCTTCTTTGTCTTTCTGCTGGTCGCGATCCTGCTGATCATTGTCTCGAAGAAGACGAAATACGGAAAGAGCGTCTATGCGGTGGGCTCCAATGAAAAGAGTGCCCGGCTGGCCGGCATCAACGTCACCTGGGTGAAGATCTCGGTCTTTGTGCTTACGGGTGTTCTGGTCGGTATTGCTTCGCTCCTTCAGGCCTGCAAGATCGGCAACGTGACGCCGGCATCTTCCGGACAGAGCTACGAGATGTACGCCATTGCGTCCGTTGTTCTGGCAGGCGTCAGCATGGCGGGCGGAAAGGGCAACATGCTGGGTGTCATTTTCGGCGCACTGTCCTATACGACGATCAACTTTATTATTGTCTCGATTCCCGGCCTCAGCGTGGATATCCAGGACACCTTCCAGGGCCTTGTCCTGATTATCGTCATTCTGATTCAGACCGCAGGTCCCGCAATCAGGGAGAGCTTGCAGCGCGCAAGAAAGCGCCGCCAGTCTGCTGCCTGACCGAGGAGCAGTCAATGCTGAGTTTTGAACAGGTATCCTGACGGATCGCTTCGCGCAGTTCAGTGAGAAAAGAGGAGAAAGCGACCTTGTCATCGGCATAGTGCTTGTTTAACTCATATTCATTCTCAGACCAGGTGGATAAATCCGACTCATTGTGCTGAATGAGAGCCTCCAGACTGTCTAAGGCTTTAAAGATCTGTGCTTCCTGGGTTTTCCGCTCCTTCATCTCCTGATACAGGGCCGCCATTTCTTCCCGATAAGGAGAGGGGAGACCGGCGACCCAGACCGACAGAAGGTCATCTTCTCTCTGTTCATCTGCGGCGGTTTTCAGAAAGGTCGGGATATCGCCTGTAAAGGCTTCACCCAGATCGTGAATCAGACACATGCGGAGTACCTTGTTCATGTCCGCCTCTGGGAACTCATCGCTTACCAGGTATGCCATCAGCGAGATTCTCCAGCTGTGTTCCGCAACGCTTTCCTGCCTGCCGCCAGAGGTATAACAGTGCCTAGTTGCATCTTTCAGCTTTTCTGCGATATGCAGAGTTTCCAGCAATTTTTCAGAATCCATCGGTTTTCTCCTTTCCGGGTTCTGCAAATCAAACAAATCGCACAGGGGCAGATCATGCCCATGTGCGATTTGGCATTAAGCGGTAAATGAGAGGAGCAGTGATTATTTCGTTTTGATGTAAGGCTTGCCGTTGGCAGCGGGGACGCGGGACTTTCCGACGAAGAGGATCAGGACGATGACCGTGACCACATAGGGGATCATGGAGATTAGATGCATGTTGATGCCGGAAGAGCCGCCGAGCACGACCTTCAGACCGGAGCAGAAACCGAAGAGCAGGCAGCCAACCAGCGCGCCGTGGGGGCGGAACTTACCGAAGATGACCGCTGCGATGGCAATGAAGCCCTGGCCGACGATGGAGATCGGGCGGAATTGGGTGGAGACGGTCATCGTGACACAGGCTCCGCCCAGACCGGCGAGAAAGCCGGAGAGGCAGACGCAGGTGAAGCGCATTGCGATGACGTTGATGCCCAGTGTCTCACATGCCTGAGGGTGCTCGCCGCAGGCCCGCAGACGCAGACCGAAGCGGGTTTTGTAGAATACAAACCAGACCACAATCACTGCGAGAAAGACCAAGTAGGTCGATGCGTAGTTGGCAAAGACATTGTCCATAAAGCGCCCGAAGACCGTGGAAGTATCAAAGACACCGGAGAAGAGCTTGGGAATCTTCTGCGAGGCAGTCAGGGGAACGGTATCGGTCGAATTGAACAGGACCTTGGCAATCATGATGACAATGCCGGGGCCCAGCATGTTGATGGCGGTACCGGCGATGGTCTGATCCGCGCCGAGATTGACCGTCGCGATGGCATGCAGCATCCCGAAAAAGGCGCCGGCAAGACCGCCGCAGAGAAAACCGATCCAGGGATTTCCGGTGAAGTAGGCAATGACCGTGCCGGTAAAGGCGCCGGCAGTCATCATGCCCTCAATACCGATGTTAACAACACCGGAGACTTCGGAGAAGCAGGAGCCGAGGGCGGCATAAAGAAGCGGAGTAGCATAAATCAGAGTGGCATAGAGAATAATGCCAAAGCTGTTCCAGAAGTTTGTCATTTCTTGTCCTCCTTCTGCAATGAGGCCCTCTTATCGATGGCGGCTTCCGCATTGCGATTGGCGCGGGCTCTGCGGCGGTTGAGGTTTTTAAAGATGACGGAGATCGCAATGAAGAAGACAACGGTACCGACAATCACGTTGATGAGCTGTGTGGGCGCCCCGACGAGGTTCAGCTTGCTGCCGCCGTACATCAGCGCGCCGTAGAAGAGGCCTGAGACAAACACGCCGAAGGGGTTGGAGACACCGATCAGCGCAACCACGATCCCGGCAAAGCCGAAGCCTTCCTGAGACGAGAAGATCGAAATCCGGCTGCCCATGCCCATGAGCTGCAGAGCGCCCGCAAGACCGCCGAGCGCGCCGGAGATGGCGAGCGCGGTGAGGATGGAGCGGTTGACATTGATGCCGCCGTATTCGGCAGCGAACTTGTTGCTGCCCACGGCTTTGAGCTCGTAACCGAGAGTGGTTTTTTCAATGATAAACCAGACGATCAGCATCATGGCGATGGCAACCAGAATGCCCCAGTTGGCGGTCGGGCAGAGACCGACGCGTTTGATGAAGTCTTTGGAAAAGAGCATACTGGCATTTGCCGCAATGTTCTTGGTCGCCTCTGCGGAGCCCTCGCTCTTGATGGCGGGAAGCCCGGCAATGAAGTTGGAGAGATAGAAGGCAATCCAGTTAAACATGATCATGGAAAGGACTTCGTTGATGCCCCATTTTGTCTTCAGGAAGCCAACGATGATGCCCCAGAGCGCGCCGGCCGCCATGGCGGCGAGAAAGCACAGCGGAATCAGCAGAGGCTTCGGAATGTTGGGGCAGAGAATGCTGACGACACAGGCGGCCATAGAACCGACAACGAACTGACCTTCTGCGCCGATGTTGAAGACACCGGTCTTGAAAGAGAAGGCCACGGAGAGGCCGGCCACGATATACGGGACGGAATAGACCACGACGTAGCTGAAGCCCTTCAGGCTGGTGACGCTGTTGATGAGCCGGCCGTATGCGGCACCGACGGAGAGACCCATAATCATCAGAAAGATCGCGCCCACCAGGAAGCCCAGAATGATGGAGATCAGAATCTGAATGAAGGTACTGTCAGCAACGGAATCCAAAAAGCTTTTTTTCTTCATTATGATTTTTTCCCTCCTCCCGCCATCATGAGGCCAAGATCATTCTCATTGGCGTCCTTCCCGGGAATGGAACACACGATCTGTCCGTCAAAAATAACGTCGATGACATCAGACAGACTCATGATCTCGTCCAGCTCAAAGGAGACCAGAAGGACCGCTTTTCCTTTGTTGCGCTGGTCCACAATATACTTGTGGACATATTCAATGGCTCCGACGTCCAGACCGCGGGTCGGGTTCACGGCAATCAGCAGATCCTTGTCGTTCTGTACCTCACGGGCGATGATGACCTTCTGCTGGTTTCCGCCGGAGAGGGTTCCTGCGGGACGCTTCTCGCTCTGACGGGGACGGATGTCGTAGCCGTCGATGGACTGTGTGGCGTGTTTGAAGATCGGGTCGCGCTGAAGCACCTTCCTTTTCGAGAAGGGATTCTCTTCATAATTCTGGAGAATCAGGTTGTCTTCAATCGAAAAGTCCAGTACCAGACCGTGCTTCTGACGGTCTGCGGGAATGCTGGAAACGCCGTGTTCGAAGCCGAAACGAGGCGGCTTGTTGAAAACATCCGTTCCGTTGACCAGAATATGGCCGGAGACGCCTTTGCGCAGGCCGGTAATCACTTCGACCAGCTCCGTCTGCCCGTTGCCGTCGATGCCGGCGATGCCGACGATCTCACCGCGGCGTACCTGCAGGTTCAGGCCTTTGACGATCTCGATGCCGCGGTAGTCCTTGCAGTGCAGGTCCTTCACATCCAGAACCACCTCGCCGGGCGTCTGTTCGGGCTTGTCGACCTTGAAGCTGACCTTGCGGCCGACCATCATGCTGGCCAGGTCATTTTCGTCCACTTTGTCAACATCGACCGTGTCAATATACTTGCCCATGCGGATGATCGTACAGAAGTCGGCGGATTCCTTGATTTCCTTGAGCTTGTGGGTGATAATGATGATGCTTTTGCCGTCCTTGACCAGGTTGTGCATGATGGCAATGAGCTCTACGATCTCCTGCGGGGTGAGGGAGGAAGTGGGCTCGTCCAGAATCAGAATATCCGCCCCGCGGTAGAGGGCTTTGAGGATCTCAACGCGCTGCTGCATACCGACGGAGATGTCTTCTATCTTCGCATCCGGATCGATGGAGAGCCCATAACGCTCGGAGATTTCCACCACGTTCTTCCGCGCAGTGGCCATATCCAGTTTCACACCCTTTACAGGCTCGGTTCCCAGAACGATGTTCTCGGTCACCGAGAAGGGCTGCACCAGCATGAAGTGCTGGTGTACCATGCCGATGCCGGCGTCAATGGCGTCGCGGGGATTGTTCATGACAATTTTCTTTCCGTTGACAAGGATGTCGCCGGAGGTAGGTTTCAGGAGACCGTAAAGCTGGTTCATCAGGGTGGACTTTCCGGCTCCGTTCTCACCGAGAATCGCATGGATCTCGCCCTTGTGGACCGTGAGATTGATCCCGTCATTGGCCACAAAATCGCCGAACTTTTTGACGATGTTGCGCATCTCAATCACGGGGGTACTCATGTCCACATATTCTTTAGACAAACAGACCGCCCCCTTCTCAGAGTAGATTTCGAAAAAGTTACTATTATTTTAACATAGTCCTGTAGGATTTGCCACAAAAAAATAAAAAAAGAACCAGTCTTTTGGACTGGTTCTGAGTTGGCTTTCGGGTGATCAGATGTGATTATGCACCCAGAGTAAAGGCGGGGCAATCCGCGACGGTGGTCGGGACGGTCTTCTCGCCGGCGATGATCGCTGCCTTGGCAGCCTCGACAACTTCGAGAACCTCGGCGGGGATATGATCGCGGGTCGGGGCAAGGTCAACACCGCCGTTGGACAGGTCGTAGAGGTGGACGCCGGCTGCGAAGGAGCCGTCAGCAACCGCCTTGGAGATGTCCTGGGAGGCGACATCAACGCGCTTCATGGCGGAGGTGATGACGTGATCCGGGGCGAGAGGAGCCTGGTCGGTGTCAACGCCGATGGCCCAGATGCCTTCCTCGTCGCAGGCGTTGATTACGCCGATGCCGGTGCCGCCGGCCGCCTGATAGATGACGTCAGCGCCTTTGGTGATCATGTCCTTCGCAGCGGTGGAACCACCGGCGATGTCACCGAAGTTGTTGGCGTTGTACTGCAGAACCGTGGCCTCGGGGCAGGCCTCAAGGACGCCGGTGATGTAGCCGATGCCAAAGAGGTTCATGGAGTCGGAAACCATGCCCTGGACATAGCCGACCGTCTTGCTCTCGGTGACAGAACCGGCAACCAGGCCGACCAGATAGGAGGCCTGCTCCTGGGCAAACATCAGGCATGCGACATTGGGAAGATCTGCGCAAGAGGAGTCATCAATGATGGCGAAGAGCTGATCGGGGTTGTCCTCGGCCGCCTCACGGGTGGCATCCGCCAGCATGTAGCCGACACAGATGATCAGGTCATACTCTTCGTCAATGAAGGTATTGATGTTGGTCTGATAGTCCGCATCGGTCTTGCTCTCAAGGTAGTTGACCTCAAAGCGGCTGTCTTCCGCGGCGAGGGCCTGCAGGCCTTCCCAGGAGGTCTGGTTGAAGGACTTGTCATTGACGCCGCCGACGTCGGTGACCATGCCGATCTTCACGGTGTCATCCGCAAAAGCGGAGACTGCGCCGAGAGAGAGAACCATGCAGAGAACGAGCGCGATAGAAAGAAGCTTCTTCATGTGTTTTCCTCCATTATAGTATAATTTTTAAACCGGAGTCCCAGCTCCAACCTGAATTATACCATGCTCAGAAGGACAGAATCAAGGGAAACTTACAAAAAAACGGAAAAAGAGATTTCCTTTACATTTCGGCATAAAACGTGTATAGTATTCCTGTATTTCTTTCATCATACTGATAGGAAAGACAGACTTTGCTTTCTGTCGTACGCTCCGGGCTCCCTGCGGAGCAATGTTAGGAGGGATTTTACATGTCCGAAGCACTCAGGATCATCCAGGATCCGACACTGACCTACAAGCAGGAGCTTCTGGCTCTGGCCCGGCTGGGCGAGAGTACGGATGACAGCCTGCGCTATTCTGACGCCTATTATGAGGCAAAGCGCAGAGGAGCGCTCTGCGACCTCAACGAGGGTGTCATGCCCTATCGTCCGCGCTATATCTGTCCGGATTATGAGCTTCTGTTCCGGAAGGGCTGTGAATTCCTGCAGCTCGAACCGCCGAAGGATCTGCTGGAGGCGGTCAATGTGCTGGAGATCTTCTACTGCCATGTCCCGTCCATCACGTCGTTCCCGGTTTACCTGGGGGATCTGGACAGGCTGCTGGAGCCCTTTGTGGTCCGGGAGGATCGGGCTTTTGCAAAAAAAGTTCTGGGACTGTTTCTGAGGAATATCGACCGTGTCCAAACCGATTCCTTCGTCCACGCGGATATCGGTCCGGAGGATTCGGTCACGGGGCGCCTGCTGCTGGAGCTTACCGAGGAGATGCAGCTCGCAGTCCCCAATCTCACCCTGCGCTATGACCCGGAGAAGACCAGCGATGATTTCGCGCTGGCCTGTGTGCGCTGCATGCTTAAAACCGCAAAACCCTCCTTTGCCAACCACCGCATGTTCGTGAAGGAATGGGGTGAGCGCTATGCCATCGCTTCCTGCTACAACGGTCTGAGCATTGCTGGGGGCGGCTTTACCCTGCCGCGGCTGCGCCTGTATGAATGCTCGCTGGATGCAAAAAGCCCCGAGGACTTCCTTGAGCGGGAGCTTCCGCGGCATATTGACCTGCAGCTGGAGTACATGGACAAGCGGGTGAAGTTCATTGTAGAAGAATCCTCCTTCTTTAAAACGAATTTCCTTGTTACAGAGGGCTTTGTGAAGCTGGAGAACTTCACCGGCATGTTCGGCGTGGTGGGGCTCGCGGAGTGCTGCAACCGGCTGCTGGGAATTGAGGATAAGAAAAAAGGCTTCGGGATGAACGATAGGGCCACCGCACTGGGGCTGCAGATCATGGATGCCATCGATGTCAGAGTCGCGGCACACGAAGCGCCGTACTGTGATGCATACGGTCATCGCTATCGTCTGCATGCGCAGGTCGGGATCGACACGGACGGCATGGATGACTCACCCGGAACCAGGATCCCCATCGGTGTGGAGCCCACGATGCTGGAGCAGCTCGAGGTCAATGAGAAGTTCCATCCCTACTTCCCGACAGGCACCGGAGACATCTTCAAATTTGAAGAGACCTACCTGAAAACCCCCGAGGCGATCCTCCCCATCATCAAAGGCTCTCTGGCCAACGGGCTGCGCTACTTCTCCGGATACCTTGAGAACAACGACGTCGTCCGTGTCACGGGTTACCTTGTCAAGAAGAGCGAGATCGAGAAGCTCCGGGCGAAGAAGCAGTCCCTCAACAACGTGACGGTATTCGGTATGGGCGCCCAGGACGGGGGTCATGCCCTCGACCGGCGGGTTCAGCATCATGAAGAGAGCGCCGGTTAACAGAATCATCCCCTTCTCAAACGTGGACGGTCCGGGAAACCGGACCTCCGTTTTCTTTCAAGGCTGTCCGTTCAACTGCCTGTTCTGCCACAATCCGGAGACGATCCATCTCTGCCGTGACTGCGGCATCTGTGTTTCGCAGTGCCCTGCGGGGGCACTGAGCCTGGATAACGAAGGACACGTGGCGTGGGATCGCACCCGCTGTGTCGGATGCGACAGCTGCATCCGGAGCTGCCCGCACGACGCGTCGCCGAAGGTCCGCTGGATGACGGTAGAGGAAGTCATGCGGGAGATCCGCCGCAGCGCGCCGTACATCGACGGCGTTACCACCTCCGGCGGCGAGTGTACGCTGCAGAATGAGTTTCTGATCGACCTGTTCACCGAGGTCCGAAAGCTGGGAAAGACCTGTCTGATCGATTCCAACGGCTCTTTCGACTTCGCGGCAGATCCGCGGGTGCTGGAGGTCTCCGAAGGGGTGATGCTGGACGTGAAGGCGGTGGAGAGGGAGTGGAGTGATTGTCTGGTCTCTTTTCCGAACGCAATTGTGCTGAAGAATCTGGAGTATCTTCTCTCCGTCGGGAAGCTCCATGAGGTGCGGACCGTGATCTTTCCCGGCAGGGATCGGGAAAACGAAGCCACCGTGCGTTATGTTGCGCAGCAGATCGGCGGAGCCTGCCTGTATAAAATCATCCGTTACCGTCCGTACGGTGTGCGGGAGCGGTATCAGAAACTGCTGGGAGAATATGAGACCGAAGCGGACTATGCGGAGCGCTGGGCAGAGCTTGCAAGATCACTCGGCGCTGCACAGGCTTTTGTGGTGTAAATGACGCAGACACGTTCTCCGTAAGCTGCTGAATGCAGAAAAAACCGGAACATCGCATCCGACCTGGGATAAGATGTTCCGGTTTTTTCTCTGTTTCAGAGTGTGAAAGATTACTTCTTTGCGAGACCCTTCTGGCGGGCATACTCGGCAGCGCCGAGGGCGCCCATGAGCTGCGGGTCGGTCTTGAGGTTGACAACCTTCAGCTTCAGCACGTGCTCGATGGCTTCCTTCAGACCGTCGTTCT
>JAILFJ010000063.1 GCA_024697625.1 Oscillospiraceae bacterium | reverse complement strand
ATTACACGCTCGGTTTCCGCATTGACTACCATCAGCAGATCCTCCTATGAATGATCTGCTGATAGTATATCATATTGTCACAAAATAATCCACTCTTTTCGTTACAATATGATTAATTAATTTTGTGACAAATCCTTAATTATAATAGATTGACTTAATTATAATATAGTAGATGTTCGGAGTTTTGTAAATCCTGTTTTTTGCATATCATTACGGTTGCCGAATCAGGTAAAGCGTGATATGATCTCAATACGGTGATTCCTTTATTGGTAACATACACGGTATGGGAAGGGATGGTACGGAATGAAACCAGATGAAGTATCGGGAATCATACTGGCCGGAGGATACAGCTCCCGGATGGGGCGGGACAAGGCCGATCTTCTGCTCGGCGACAGGAGACTTGTTGAGATTCAGACGGAAAAGCTGATTGCCGTCGGGATTCGGGATGTCATGCTTTCGGGATACGGAGAAAGCCTTCCCGGAACAAGGACGGTTCCCGACCTTATTCCGCATCGGGGACCGCTCAGCGGACTTCACGCCTGCCTGAAAGCGGCGGAGCACTCTGCGTGCCTGCTGCTCAGCGTGGATGTACCGTTGATTCCACAGCAGACGCTTCGGGAGCTGATCTCAGCTCACGAGGGAGGGATCACTGCGCTGTGCCACGGAGAGAGAACCGAACCGCTGATGGCGGTGTATGACGGTGAACTGTGGAGGACGGCAGAGGCTGTCCTGAATTCTGAAAAAGCGGCGATCAGAAAGCTGCTGGAACGAGCTCCCGTCAGGCAGGTTTTCTATAAGGGAGACGAATCGCTGCTTACCAACTGCAACACACCGGAAGATTATGAGAGAGTACGGATGCTCTGGGGTGAAAACGCAGAGAGATGCGGAGAAGGGGCGCAGAGATGAAAATCCCGGATCCGAATCCAAACCTGTCTGATCGGGAGTTCTATCTGCGCTCGTTCACCTGGGGACTCCCGGTGAACGTCGGAGGCGCTGTTGTAGCGCTTGGCATGCTGGTTACCGGACACCGGCCGGAACGCTATGGAAACTGTATCAACTTCCCGGTTGGAAAAGGCTGGGGCGGCGGCAGTCTCGGTGTCTTTCTGTTCACGTGCAGAGATGCAACGGAGCAGCTGAAGCAGCATGAACACGGCCACAGTATCCAAAACTGCTATTACGGTCCGCTGATGCCGATCCTGGTGAATCTGCCGTCGTCCGGGAGATACTGGTACAGACGTATTGTACAGAAAGTGATTCCCGGCAAAAAACTTCCGCCATATGACAGTGTCTGGTTTGAGAGAGATGCCAGCAGACTCGGCCGTGAGTTTATGAAAAACAGAAAAGATCTTAAAAAAACTTAAGAAACAAGCGTGCTGCGTTCATAAAAAATTCACAACTTTGCGGTTGTATTATGTTCTAGTCTTTTTTATAATGGATGCTACAAAAGTGTAGAATGAAGATTTGTTGTCCGTATTTACACTTTGGATAACAGAAAAGGAGTATATGACCATGAAGCAAAAAACCCTGATCAGAGTCCTGTCCATGCTGCTGGTGCTCTGCCTGATGGGCAGTCTGGTTCTGACCTCCGCTTTTGCGGCGGATGAGAGCCTCTCTCCGGAAGCACTGCTTCAGCTGCAGCTCGAGCAGGAGAGACTCCGCAAAAAGAAACTTGAAGAAGAGGCTGCGAAGGCTGCCGCACAGGCACCCGCTCCGGTTGCTGCGCCAGCCGTTGAAGCTGCTCCTGCGCCTGCTGCCCCCGCAGTGGAAGCTGCTCCTGCGGCACCGGTTACAGAGGCTGCTCCTGTGACGGAAGCGGCTCCTGCTGCGCCAGCCGTTGAGGCAACCCCCGTGACGGAAGAAGTCTCTGCCGCCCCCGCGGTGGAAGCTGCCCCTGCTGCAGAAGAAGCCCCTGTGAATGAGACGGCCCCTGCAGTTGAAGCTGCTCCTGCAACGGAAGAAGTGCCTGCGGTTGAGGTTGCCCCTGCTGTGGAGGAGCCTGTTGCGGCAGAAGCCCCCGCAGAAGAAGCTCCGGCAGTCGAAGAAGCTGCGCCTGCTGACGCGCCGGAAACCGCACCTGCCGCTGAGGAAGCTGCGCCTGCTGACGCGCCGGAAGCCGCCCCTGCCGCTGAGGAAGCTGCCCTGGCTGATGCGCCGGAGGCCGATCCTGCCACAGAGGAAGTTGCCCCTCCGGCAGTCGAGGAAGCCGCTCCGGCTCCGGCAGTCGAGGAAGCCGCACCTGCCGCTGAGGAAGCTGTGCCCGTTCCCGCGCCGGAGGCTGCGCCTGCTCCCGCTGTTATGATCGACGTCTCGGATGTTGAGGCAGTTATTGACGAGGTGCCTGTAGAAGAGACGGAGGCTGCCGTTGTCTACAACGGAAAGATTATTGATCCCACCAAATCTGATGTTGTCGAGGTAAAGATCGAAGTCGGCAAGCATGCCAAGATTACGGATGCAGGAGAAGACAAAGGCAAGGATTCCTCTGTCATCGGAATGGATAACGGCAAGGTCAAGGCCCATGAGGACGGAACCCTTACAGATGATGTGACGCTGACCATTACCCCCGGTGTTTGGTACAAGATCACAGAGATTGATACCAGTTCCGGTATTTTTGAGAGTGTAAGGAAGACTGCCGACGGAAAGTGGGTCGTCACGATCAGCAAAGACGTTATAAATACCCTGATCGGAAGCGGCGCGACGCTTGATCTCTCCAGCGTTCTGACGACCAAGCTCTGGTATGAGGACCTTACTCCGGCTGAATACTGCTGGCTGATGAAGCATGTATACGGCTGCTGCAGAGTGAGTCCTACTCAGACCACAAACAAAGTCACCACCGCACATGAGACCTTCTGCCGCAACTGGGCAGACAAGATCCGCAACGCTCCGAAGAACAGCACGATCGTGATTGACGCCCGTTCGGAAGGTTATCGCGAGTTCTGCCCTGTGCTGATCGAGGCACTGAAGGCCCGCAGCGATGTCACGGTTCAGGTTCAGTACCGCTCCAACGGCGAGACCTTCCTGATGGATATCCCCGCAGGAACCGACTTCACCACCCTGAAGATCCGTGACAGCTACTATCCCTTTGAGATGATCGCTGCGCTGGATGGGGTAACCGTCAGATAAGAGAATACCGCACAGAATAACAACGCAGACCGGTCCGTGAAAGCCACGAACCGGCCTGTATTTTTATTACGGGATATCACGCAAACAACACGTGATATCCCGTTCTGACAGTCAGGCTCCGGTTTTTCGGAGCCGTTTTAATTTGCTACAGGAATCAATATCCGAAGTAGTACCGGAAGAAATCCTCCATCGGATTGCCGCTCCAGGGGATCTGCTCGGGCTGCTCAGAGTTCTCTTCCGACTTGGCCGCAGCTTCTTCCTCGTGTTTCAGCGCAGACTCGGTCTTGGATTCTACCTCGACATCCAATTCGATTTCCTCTCCCTGACGGTAGATATGGAAGGTGAGCACGTCTCCCGGATGGGATTCAGAGATGATCCTGACAAGATCGTTGGAGCTTGCAACGTCCTTGCTGTCCACCTTCACGATAACATCATTGACCTGAATGCCGGCCTTGTCCGCCGCGGCGCCCTCGGTCACCTCGCGAACCCAGGCGCCTGCCCGGATGCCGGTGATGTTGGCAGTCTCTTCAGAGAGCGGAGAGACAACGATGCCGATATAAGGCTTGAGGACGTAACCGTTCTCGATGATGCTGGTGAAGATGTTCTTGACGCTGTTGATCGGAATCGCAAAGGCGATGTTGTCAATCTCTGCCTCGGAGCTTCCGGAGGCCGAGAACTTTGCATTGGTGATACCGATGACCTCACCGCGGGTGTTGAACAGCGCGCCGCCGGAGTTGCCGGAGTTGATGGCACAGTCTGTCTGGATGAGGCTCATGCTCATACCGGAGCCGGTTCTGATGTCTCTGCTCAGGGCACTTACAATGCCTCCGGTCAGGGAGAAGGTCAGCTCGCCCAGAGGATTGCCGATGGCGTAGACCTGCTCGCCGACGCGCACCGTATCAGAATCACCGAGTGTTACGGGCTTCAGATTCTTGGCCTCAATCTTCAGCACTGCGATATCGTTACTCTCGTCATAACCGATGACCTTTGCATCATAGGTCTCCTGGTCATAGGTCGCAACCTTGACGGTATCGTAGCCGTCGATCACATGATAATTTGTCAGAATATAGCCGTCGCTGTTGATGATAAAGCCGGAACCGGATGCCTGATAGGTGTAGCCGTAGCCGTAACGGCTGTTGGTCTTGGCGCTCATGGTGATGCCGACCGTGGAGCTGACGTTCTGCTCGTAAAGATCCGCTGCGGAGAGCTCCGGGGACTCAGCATCGGCTTTCGGAGACATCCCGAGAAATACCAGACCGCCGAGCAGACAGAAGAGAAGAACTGTACTGAGCAATCTGTTCATTGCCGTCGGGTTTCCTGTTTTTGCAAGTTTCATCTGTAGTTCAAACCTCTTTTCAAAAAGAATGGATACAGGTTTTCCTGTTGTGCATATTAAATCAGATATTTATGAACAATTCGGCCTGTAAATTTGAATAAACAGGTAAACAAATTTGAACGGTTTTTTACATAAAAAAGCTGCCGGTTTTACCGACAGCCTGTGAAAATGTGCGATTGGATTTCAGAGACCGGCAAAAACGCCCTCTGCTCCGATGCCCCGAAGTTTATGAGGTCTGACTTCAGGCCATCATTTCGGCGCAGGCCTCTCCAAGAATCCGGATGCCCTTCTCAATCGCCTCGTCCGTGCTGTTGGAGTAGTTGACGCGGAAGCTCGAGACGTTGCGCTGCGTCTCATAGAAGGGGTCTCCCGGGCAGATCGCAACACCCTTGGCCAGGGCCTTGCGGTAGAGCTCCACGGCAGAGATCCCGTTGGGAAGCGTGACCCACAGGAACATGCCGCCCTCGGTCGGAGTCAGCTCACAGCCCTCGGGCAGATACTTCTTCAGGCATTCGACCATCAGGTCGGACTTGGCCTTATAGAGGACTTTGGTCTTGTCGATGTGCTCGTCCACGTCGTTGTCGGCGAGGTACTGGGCCAGAACCATCTGGCTGAAGATGTTGGTATGCAGGTCGGCCGTGGCCTTGTAGCTCATGAGCTTGTCGTGCAGCTCCTTGTTGCGCACGCAGATCCAGCCGATCCGCATGCCCGGGGTGACGATCTTGGAGAAGGTGCCAAGCATGCAGCACTGCTCTCCCAGCTCCTTGCCGAAGCTGTCGGTGGCCTTGCCGGCAAAGCGGAGCTCACGGTAGGGGTTGTCCTCAAGCAGCAGGACGTTGCTGTTTTTGAAGATCTCGACAACCTTGTCGTGGACCTCCTGAGAATAGCTCAGGCCGGTCGGATTCTGGAAGTTCGGGATCAGGTAGGCGAACTTGGCCTCCGGATTGTTCTTCACGGTCTCGGCGAGCTTATCGCAGTCGATGCCGTCGGAATTCATGGTGACGGGAAGCACGACAGGATCGTATACGTGGAAGGACTGCAGGGCGACCAGATAGGTGGGATCTTCGACGATGACCTTATCACCGGCGTTGATCATGGCGGCGCCCATCATTGCGAGGGCCTGCTGCGAGCCGTTGGTGATGATGATATCGTCTGCACTTACGCCGTAGACACCCATGGTCTCGTAGCGCTTCGCGATCCACTGGCGCAGTGCCGGCCAGCCGGCGGTGGAGCTGTACTGGAGAGCGGTAACGCCGTTTTCTTCAAGGACCTTCTTAGTGGCAGCCTCCATCTGCGGAATCGGGAAGGAAACCGGGTTCGGAAGACCGCCGGCGAAGGAAATAATGTCAGGAGAGGCGGCAGCAGCCAGAATGGAGGCCGTAAACTCGCCCTGGAAGTCAGGCTTTGTAATTCTGTCAGAAAGCTTCAGATTCATCTTGTTTGCTCCTTTTGTCAGATTTGCTGAGAATGTGGAATATATTAACAGAAAAATGAAAAAAAATCCATTGTACGAAATAGCAGTTTATGAATGACAAATCAGCCGCTCATATGGTATAATTTATAAAGTTTATATCCATTTTGTATCTGAAACCGTTACGGAGGGCATCAATATGACAAAACAGGAAGTATCTGTCGCCCTGCATGCGCAGGGCTACAACTGTGCTCAATGCGTGCTGATGGCCATGCGCGACCACACGGGACTGTCGGAGGAGCTCTCTGCCTCTGTGGCGGCGGGCTTTGGCGGCGGTGCCGGATGCCGGGAGCTCTGCGGTGCTCTTTCCGGCTCGTTTATGGCTGTCGGTACGGTTCTTGGAGCGGATCATCGGCCTCAGGTTCAGGCAGCAGACCGGGAAATCACCGCGGCCTTCCGCGAGAAGTTCGGCGCAGTGCGATGTGCGGACCTGAAGGCGGCGGGGGTCCCCTGCGACGATCTGATCGCCTTTGCTGCAGATAAGACTGAGAGCGTTCTGAATCAACTGAAGGAGGAATAAGGAACATGACGGAAATGCATCTGGACGAGAAAACGCTGAAATACCTCCGTCAGCTCTCAGACAGCTATCCCAGCATCCAGTCCGTCAGCACAGAGATCATCAACCTGCGGGCGATCCTGAATCTCCCCAAGGGAACAGAGCATTTTATCAGCGATATTCACGGCGAGTATGACGGCTTCCGGCATATCCTGCGCAATGCCTCCGGCTCCGTAAGACGGAAGATCGACCAGGCGCTGGGCGACTATCTGTCGTCCGCGGAGCGGGGAAATCTGGCCGCGCTGATCTATTATCCGGAGCTCAAGCTGCAGGAGCTGAAGGAAGAGGGTCTGCTCACGCGGGAGTGGTACACCCTCACCCTCAAGCATCTCGTCGCGGTGTGCCGCCTCACAACCTCCAAATATGCAGCCTCCAAGGTACGGCGCATGCTGCCGAAGGATTTTGAATATGTCATCACCGAGCTGATGACCACCGGCAGCAAGGATTTTAACAAAGAGGAGTATTACGGGCAGATCCTTCAGTCCATCATTGACATCGACAGCGCGGATAAGTTTATCATCGCCATGTGCCATCTGATCCAGACCGCCGTGATTGACCGGCTCCATATTGTCGGCGACATCTATGACCGTGGCGACAGCCCGCATCTGGTGATGGACGAGCTGCAGAAGCACCGCCATGTGGATATCCAGTGGGGCAACCACGATATCCTGTGGATGGGCGCCGCTGTCGGTAACCTGTGCTGCATCTGCAACGCGGTGCGCATCTGCCTCCGCTACAACAACTACGACTTCCTGGAAAACGGCTACGGAATCAATATCCGCCCGCTCTCCCTCTTTGCGCTGGAGACCTATGCAGAGGACCCCTGCCTGTGCTTCCAGCCGAAAAGTGAAGCCCGCAGCCCCTACGAGGAGCAGAACCGCTCGGTGATTGCAAAGATGCACAAGGCTATCGCGGTCATCCAGTTCAAGCTGGAGGGACAGGCGGCTATGGCGCATCCTGAATACGACATGGAAGACCGCCTGCTCCTGGACAAGATGGATCTTGAGAAAGGCACCGTCCGTATCGGAGACACGGACTATCCTCTGCTGGACCGGAGCTTTCCGACCTTGGATCCGAAGGATCCCTATGCGCTGACAGAAGAAGAGAAGGCCGTGGCCGAGGGGTTACGGAGTTCCTTCGTCGGCTGCGAAAAGCTCCAGCGTCATATTGACTTCCTCTATGAAAAGGGCTCCATGTACCGCTACTACAACAACTGCCTGATGTTCCACGGCTGTATACCGCTGGAACCGGACGGAAGCTGCACAGAGGTAGAGATCTACGGCCATCTCTGTCACGGAAGGAGTCTCTTTGACCGCTGCGAAGAGCTGGTGCGCCAGGCGCGCTATTCCAGGAATCCCGACCACCGCAGCAGGGGCAGGGACTTCATCTGGTACCTCTGGTGCGGCAGCAGATCTCCGCTCTTCGGCAAAGACAAGATGGCCACCTTTGAGCGTTACTTCATCGAGGATAAGGCCACGCACAAGGAGACCTCCGACCCGTACTTCAGGATGGTGACCTCGGAAGCACTGGTCGATCAGGTTCTGGAGGACTTCGGTATCACAGACCCGGAAGCGGTGATCATCAACGGACATATCCCGGTCAAGATCAAAAAAGGCGAAAATCCGATCAAGGTACCCGGGCGGCTGGTGCTGATTGACGGCGGCATGAGCAAAGCCTACCAGTCGGTCACCGGGATTGCGGGATATACCCTTGTCTACAACTCCCATGAGATGTATCTCTCGGAGCACGAGCCCTTTACATCCGTAGAGGATACCGTCCGAAACAACAAGGACATGGAGTCAAAGGTGGTGCCCTTCAAGACGTTCCAGGACCGGATCAAAATTGCCGGGACAGACGACGGCCGCGAGATGGCCGCGCGCATTGAAGATCTGGAGCTGCTGCTGGAGGCTTACCGGACCGGTGCCGTCAAGGGCAAGGGCTGAAACGGTTTACAGCACCAGACAGGAACAGAGAGACAGAAGAAAGAGATGGCTTATCTCAGAATCACAGAAGAAAACATCGACCGGGAGCACATCTGCTGCGCCATGTCGAACAACCAGAGCGTGCGGAAAAAGAACTGGCTCAAGGAGCGGTTTAAAGAAGGCCTGGTCTTTTACCGAAGCGAAGAGCGGGGAAAGTGCTTTATTGAGTACATGCCTGCCGAAAACGCCTGGCACCCGCTGATTGCTGACGGGATGATGCATATAAACTGTCTGTGGGTATCCGGTGCGCTCAAGGGCCACGGGTATTCCAACGACCTTCTGAACGAGTGCATCAGAGATGCAAAGGACCAGGGACGCAAAGGCCTCAGCATTCTGTCCTCGGCAAAGAAGAAAGGCTTTCTCGCCGACCCGAAGTATCTGCGATACAAAGGCTTTCAGATCGCGGACGAATCGGATACCGGTATCCAGCTGTGGTATCTGCCTTTTCAGAATGCAGCAGATATTCCGCGCTTCAAGGACTGCGCAAGACATCCGCAGGCAGCGGAGAACGGCTTTGTGATCTACTATTCTGATCAGTGTCCGTACACTTACTACTGGGTACCGCGGCTTACCGCTGTGGCGGAAGAACACCGGATCCCTCTGACGGTAAACCATATCGACAGCCGCGAGAAAGCGCAGAATGCACCGTCACCGGTGACGAACTTCTCGCTGTTCAGGGACGGCAGATTCCTCTCACACGAAATCCAGTCCGAGAAGAAATTCCTTGCGCTTGCCGGGATTGCGGCTGCGACCGAAAAATGAATCTGTTATCCGGTTTCTGCCTGTGAGGCCGAAGAAAGGGAAAAACAAACCATGAAAGAATTTGATTTTGACCGTGTTGTCAGAGATCCCGCTGTTTTTGCGGAGGGGAGACTTCCCGCTCATGCGGATTTCACCGCCTACCGGAATGAAGCGGAGCTATACATCGGGGAGTCCTCCCTTCGACACTCTCTGAACGGAATCTGGCGCTTCCGCTATATGAAGAACCCGTCCGCAGCTCCGGACGGATTCTGGTCCCCGGACTATGATATCTCCGGCTGGGACGAGATCCGGGTCCCGGCGCATATCCAGATGGAGGGTTATGACAGGCCTGCCTATGTGAATACCCAGTATCCGTGGGATGCGACGGAGGAGAGAAAGCCCGGCGAAGTACCGGAAGTATTCAACCCGGTGGCGGACTACGTGCTGGACTTCAGTCTGCCGCCTCACTTCCGGGGGGAGGACGTCTGTATTTCCTTCCAGGGTGTGGAGAGCGGCTTTGCGCTGTGGCTTAACGGACGGTATATCGGCTACAGCGAAGACAGCTTTACACCTTCGGAGTTCTGCCTCACGGAGTATCTCCGGGACGGAGTCAACCGGATGGCGGTCCGCGTGTTTAAGTGGACGCCGGGGAGCTGGTTTGAGAGCCAGGATTTCTACCGCTTCTCCGGTATCTTCCGGGATGTTTATCTTTATATGCGGCCGAAAACATGCGTCACGGATCTGGCTGTGGTTCCGTTGCTGAATGAGGATTTCTCCGCCGGAACCCTGCGGATCTCTCTGAAGACCCGTGGGGAAGGACTGCTCAGACTTCGTCTGGAGGATCGGGAGCAGACGGTCGTACTGCCCGGAACCGGGAATCATGCAAACGGCAAAGGCGGATCACAGACGGACTCTTTCGGGTGTGCTGCAGCAAGCTTTACCGTCGAAGCGCCGAAGCTCTGGAGCGCGGAAGAACCGAATCTGTACCGAATTACCGTTGAGGTCCTGGACTCAGACGGCAGGGTCACCGAGGTGATCCCGCAGGACTTTGGCTTCCGCAGGATCGAGATCCGGGAGGGAATCATCCTGTTCAACGGAAAACGGCTGGTTTTCAAGGGAGTCAACAGGCATGACTTCAGCTCCGTCTCGGGCAGAGTGCCGGACAGGGAAGAACTGCTGAAGGATATCCTCACCATGAAGCGCAACAACATCAACGCCGTCCGTACCTGCCATTATCCAAACCAGTCAGCACTCTATGAGCTCTGTGACCGATACGGGCTTTATGTACTCGATGAGAACAATATGGAGACACACGGAAGCTGGGATGCCTATATCCGCGGAAAAGCGGACATAGACTTTGTTGTCCCGAAAGACCACGAAGAATTCGCACCGCTGCTGCTGGACCGGCTGCAGTCGATGTACGAAAGGGACAAGAACCATGCCTCGGTAGTGATGTGGTCTCTGGGGAACGAATCCTACGGCGGCCATGTGATCTATGAGATGAGCGAGCTCTGCCGAAGGCTCGACCCACATCGCCCCATACACTATGAAGGGATCACCTGGGACGAGAGCTACCCGGACAGCAGCGATGTGGAGAGCCGCATGTATACTCCCGCAGCGGATGTGGAGAAATTCCTTCGGGAACACCCGGACAAGCCGCTTATTATGTGCGAGTATTCACACGCCATGGGCAACTCCTGCGGCGCAATGCACAAGTACACGGAGCTTGCGTACCGGGAACCGCACTATCAGGGCGGCTTCGTCTGGGATTATGTGGATCAGACCATCTGGAAGAAGAACCGTTACGGTGACTGGTATCTGGCATACGGCGGCGACTCCGGCGAACGCCCGACAGACTATAACTTCAGCGGCAACGGTATCGTCTACGGCGGAGACCGCGCCCCCTCTCCGAAGATGCAGACCGTCAAGTACAATTATCAGAATATCGTTGTGGACTTCCGGAAGGACGGCTTTACGGTGAAGAACCGATTCCTGTTCACCGATACGGACGCATTTGACGCTGCCGTGCTCCTGCTGCGAAACGGCGAGTGCGTTGCCGAGGAAGCGCTCGGCATCTCTGTTCCGCCGCTGTCTGAGGCGTTCTTTTCCTTCCCGGCGGCGCTGATGGGGCGGATGTCTTTCCTCCGTGAAGCAGAAAACAACCTCGACAGGGAAGAACCGGAATTTGCGCTGACGATCTCCTTCCGACTGAAAAAACCCTGTCTGTGGGCTGAGGCCGGACATGAGATTGCCTTCGGACAGTATGTATTCCCCCGTAAGAAGCAGACCTTTACCTGCGAAGAGCCCCTGACGGTCGTGCATGGGAAAGCGAACGTCGGAGTCCGCGGAAAGAATTTCTCCGCGCAGTTCTCAGCGCTTCATCCGGGTCTGACCTCTTATGTTTTTGCGGGAACGGAGCTGATCGAGCAGATCCCAATGCCCAACTTCTGGCGTGCGCCGACCGATAACGACAATGGATCGTTAATGCCGCAGCGTTATGCCCAGTGGAAGATCGCGAGCCTCTATGCCACTGCCAGGGGTCCCGGAGTTACGGATCTGTATCCCTCTGTCGAAGAGAGAGAACACAGCGTGACGGTACGGTACCGCTACCATATGCCCACCGTACCCGCGAGCAGCTGCCAGGTGTCCTATGAGGTGTTCGGAGACGGAACAGTCCGGACGACGCTGTCTTACGATGCGGTCAAAGGGCTCCCGGATATGCCGGAGTTTGGGATGCTGTTCAAGTTCAACGCGGACTATGACCGCATCCGCTGGTACGGATACGGTCCGGAGGAGACCTACGTTGACCGGCTCCGGGGAGCGAAGCTTGGCGTCTACGAGAAAACCGTGGAAGAGGGTCTTGCCCGTTATCTGGTCCCGCAGGAGAGCGGAAACCGCTGCGGGGTCCGCTGGCTGAAGCTCACTGACCGGCGCAGCCGAGGCGTGGAGTTCTTCGGGGATAACCTGTCCGTCAGTGTTCTGCCTTGGACGCCGCATGAGATCGAGAATGCCGCGCATGCGCATGAGCTGCCGCCGGTCCATTACAGCGTTGTTCGCGTCGCCATGCAGCAGATGGGCATCGGCGGCGATGACAGCTGGGGAGCAGAGACCCATCCGGAATATCTGCTGCCGGCGAATCAGAACCTGAACTTCTCGTTCTGCTTTCGCGGAATCTGATCGTATATCCCGGAAAATATGGTGAGAGACCCTGACATTGCAGAAATCTGCAAAGTGTCGGGGTCTCTCGGCATACTGCAGGATCTGTTGTCGGAAGAAGACTCCTGACCGAATTCCTGTCTATATTCCGGTGTGTTTTGTGAGGTAGTCATACATCGGCATGAGGGCGCTGAAAGCATCTGCCATCCGGGCCGGGAGAACCGGTGTCAGCAGATCGCCGCCGAAGTCCTCCTCATGGATAACGTTGGTCCACTTTCGGTTATACCAGGCGTTGACCGTGTCTCCGTAATCTCCCTTCGGCCTCTTATAGAACTCTCCGCCCAGAGAGAAGTCTTTCATCCTTTCGACGGAGGCTGCCAGGCGCTCAAAGGCGGCCGGATTGGCATCCACGCTCCTGCGGAAGGCTTCCATCTGTTCGGTTTTCGGGCTCCAGAAGCCAAGACCGTAGGAGAAGGTGGCCGGGCGCAGGTCAAAGAAGAAGGACGCAGCACCCTCCGCAGAGGCTGCGCTTTCGATGGAAAACCACAGATTATCCTTCAGAGGGCCTTTTCCGTAGAGCCTTCTTGCGTCCCGCCAGATCCGGGCTATATGGAGCTTCATATCGGCATCGGGAAACCTTGTGATCAGCAGATCGTAGGTCTCTCCTGCAAGTTCCTTTATCGGAGTCCCGATCAGGGCATCATACTGATCCCTGTGAGCATAGAACCACTCTCTGTCGTTGTTGAAGCAGAGCTCCCAGAAGAAGGCACCTGCCTCAGGCCGAAATCCTTCAAACATAAGATCCCTCTCAGCTCAGCTTCAGGTCTCCGTCCTTCACCCAGCCGAGCTTACGGCAGACGGCGTTCAGGAGCGGGCACAGAAGCGCGGGCAGCACGAAGCAGATCAGGATCAGGCCGAGCCAGTCAAATCCAGTCGGGGTGATGGCGGCAGCGCCCTTTGCCACCGCTTCTGCACTGGGTGCGACCCAGCCGGTCCATATACCGATTTGGCCGCAGAGGCCGCAGGTGCCCATGCCGGAGTTGATGGGAGCGCCGTTCATCTGGAGCTTGAAGAGACAGGTTGCGATCGGACCGGTGATCGCGGAGGCCGCGATCGGCGCGATCCAGATCCGGGGGTTGCGGATAATATTCGGCATCTGAAGCATCGACGTGCCGAGGCCCTGGGATACCAGACCGCCCCAGCGGTTTTCGCGGAAGCTCATTACGGCGAAACCCACCATCTGTGCACAGCAGCCTGCTACGGCAGCGCCGCCGGCAAGGCCGGTGAGCTGAAGGACGGAGCAGATGGCAGCCGATGAGATCGGAAGCGTAAGAGCAATCCCGACCAGAACGGAGACCGCGATCCCCATCCAGAAGGGCTGAAGCTTTGTGGCGTTGTCAATGACGATCCCGAAGGCGGAGGCCGCCGTGCCGATGGGAGGGGCGATCAGCTTGGCAAGCGCCACACCGATCACGATTGTGACCGCCGGCGTGACTAGCAGATCCACTTTGGTCTCTTTGCTGACGGCCTTTCCAAACTCGGCGGCGATGATGGCGATGATCAGGACGGCAAGCGGGCCTCCGGCTCCGCCCTCTGCATTGGAAGCCCAGCCGACCGCGGCCAGCGAGAACAGCACCATGGGCGGAGCCTGCAGGGCATAGCCGATCGCGACCGCCATCGCCGGGCCTGAGACGGCCATCGCATATGCGCCGATATCCACGAGGAACGGAACCCCGAGCTGTGAGCCAAGGGTTCGGATGATGGTTCCGATGAGCAGCGAACAGAAGAGCCCCTGTGCCATTGCCCCCAGAGCGTCAATCCCGTAGCGTTTTCCAGAAAACACGATGTTTTTTCGTTTCAAAAAGGCTTTGAGTTTTCCCATGCTTCCGCCTCCTGCCGAAGTGTCCGGCGCTTGCAGATCCCGGTGCTGAAACCCGGGATTTTTATCCCGTACATCATAGCGGGCAAAGGCAGGATTGTCAAGGATTGCCGTTATTTTGACGCATGAGGGGCAGAAAGCCGGGTCCGCGAAAAAAGGCTTTTCTTTTCGGTGCTTTTGCGATATGATACGAAACAGAGAAGTGTACAACACAGAGAGCAATGTACGGAAATCGGGGAACACGGTGAAGGAGCAGAGCCTGCCGTACGCCGGACAGACACCGCTGCTGCAGGCACAGAGTTTTTGTGGTCTACGGGAAAGGAGTAATCAGATGCTGTTTAAAACATTTCAGGACATAAAACTGTCATCGCTGGGCTTCGGGACCATGCGTCTTCCAATGATGCCGGACGGTTCGGGCGAGATTGATCAGGCGGAGCTGGACCGCATGGTTGACGCGGCGATGGAGGCAGGGGTGAATTATTATGACACTGCCTTCCCGTACCATGACGGAAAGTCCGAGGTCGCTGTCGGAAAGTCACTGTCCCGCTATCCCCGTGAGAGCTGGTATCTGGCGGATAAGTTTCCGGGCCATCAGAACGTGCACGGCGTCACGCCGCTCCGACCGGAGGATGTCTTTGAAGAGCAGCTGCGGCGCTGCGGGGTGGAATACTTCGACTTCTATCTGCTGCACAATGTGAACGAGAGCTCCATGAAGTATTACGGCAATCCTGAGAACCGTTACATGGACTTCTTTCTCGAACAGAAAAGGAACGGACGGATCCGGCATCTGGGCTTTTCCTGCCATGCGGACCCGGAGTGCCTGAGAGATTTTCTTGCACTGAACGGAGACCATATGGAATTCTGTCAGATCCAGCTGAACTATGTGGACTGGTTTCTGCAGAACGCGGTGGAAAAGTGCAGGATTCTCCGGGAGGCAGGGCTCCCGGTCTGGGTCATGGAGCCTGTGAGAGGCGGAAAGCTTGCACGGTTCCCGGAACAGACCGAGGCGCAGCTCCGTGAACTCCGCCCGGATGAGAGCATCCCCGCCTGGGCTTTCCGCTGGCTGCAGACGGTGCCGAAGCCGACGGTTGTACTGAGCGGTATGTCGAGCCTCGGACAGATGGAGGATAATATCCGGACCTTCTCCACGGATCGGCCGCTCAGCGAGAAGGAGATCGGGCTGCTGGACCGGATCGGAAGAGACTTTGCACGGAAGATTCCCTGCACGGGCTGCCGGTACTGCTGCGCGGGCTGCCCGATGGAGCTGAACATCCCGTTCCTGCTCAGCCTTGCCAATGACGTCGGCGTATATGCCAGTATGAACACCGTCATGCGCTACGGCTCTCTGGAGCCCGAAAAACGTGCTGATGCCTGCATCGGCTGCGGCCAGTGCGTAGAGGCATGTCCGCAGAAGATCAATGTTCCTGAGGAGATGAAGAAGCTGGCAGAGGGGATGAAGAGCCAGAAGAGCTGGGAGGCCATCTGCAGAGAGCGGGCAGAAGCAGCAAAGGCCGGGCGGGGCTGAGACCGAAAAACCGCAGAGACAGGAGAAGGATAGAAATGGACAAAGTTGAACTGTCGGAGCTTTTACAACGGGTTGCTGACGGTACAGTTTCGCCGGAGGACGCCGCACTGAAGCTCCGGATGGCACCGATCCAAGAAGCCGGCGACTACGGAAAAATTGACATGCACCGGGGCATCCGTCAGGGGGTTCCGGAGGTAATCTACGGTGCGGGAAAAACCAGGGAACACATCCTCGGCATCGCGAAAACCATGCTGAACAACGGGCAGAAGACGGTGCTGGTCACGCGCATTACCGAGGAAACCGCAGGCTTTCTGCGGAGCGCTCTTCCGGAAGAAATCGCAGTGGATTACAACGAGCTTGCCCGCACATGCGTCATTGGCGGGAAGCCGAAGCCCACCGGCGTCGGAACGATTGTGGTTGCGACCGGAGGCACCAGCGACATCCCGGTCGCGGAGGAGGCGGCCATCACGGCGGAGGTTCTCGGAAACGAGGTCAGACGCCTCTATGATGTGGGAGTCTCGGGGATACATCGCCTTCTCTCCCATATGGAGGACATCATGGGCGCACGCTGCATTGTTGCTGTTGCGGGGATGGAAGGCGCCCTCCCGTCGGTCATCGGCGGGCTGGCAGACTGCCCGGTGATTGCCGTCCCGACCAGCGTCGGCTACGGCGCATCCCTGGGCGGGATTGCGGCGCTCCTGTCGATGCTGAACTCCTGTGCCAGCGGAGTTTCGGTGGTGAACATCGACAACGGCTTCGGCGCAGGATACATGGCCAGCATGATCAACCACCTGTGATCAGCCGGGGGGAGTCGGATATGGATATTCTGCACGATAAATACAGCGACCTGAAAGCTGCGCTCTGCGCCTGCGGCAGCGTCGCCGTGGCCTTCTCCGGCGGGGTGGATTCAACCTTTCTGCTTTACACCGCGCATGAAGTCCTGGGTGACCGGGCCATAGCCGTGACGGCTGCACCGGTTTTTGTGTCTGAGCGGGAGCAGAAGGAGGCCCGGGATTTCTGCGCTGAGCGGGGGATAACTCAGGTTATTATCCCGCGGGAAAAACTGAATATCGACGGCGTCCGACACAACCCTCCGGACAGGTGCTATCACTGCAAACGTGAGATCTTCAGCAAAATCCTGGAGACCGCTGCTGAGAGAGGGATCCCGGTTGTGGCAGAGGGATCCAATACGGATGACCTGGGTGATTACAGGCCCGGTCTGCGGGCAATCCGGGAGCTCGGAATCGTAAGCCCGCTCCTGGATGCGGGGCTGTCCAAGGAGGAGATCCGCAGCCTGTCGAAGGAGCTTGGCCTGCCGACCTGGAACAAGCCCGCCTTTGCCTGCCTGGCCTCCCGATTTGCCTATGGTGAGGCGATCACGGATGAAAAGCTCGTGATGGTGGACCGGGCGGAGCAGCTTCTGGCGGACCTGGGCTTCCGGAATTACCGGGTCCGGATCCACGGCAGGCTTGCAAGGATCGAAGTTTTGCCGGAAGAATTGGAAAGAATCATCCTGCCGGAGATCCGCGAAAGGATTACCGATGAACTGAAGGCATACGGATTTGACTATGTTTCACTGGATCTGAGAGGTTACAGGACCGGCAGTATGAACGAAGCGCTGAATAACAAAAAAACGAAAAAAATGGAAGGAGTCTGACATGGTAAGAACGAAAGATCAACAGGTTGTGGAATTCAAATGTATCCGCAACGGCAACGGTGAAGCTGAACTGCGCAAGATTCTCAACAGCGAGGAGGAGCTCTACGGAAAAGGCCGCCTGTTCACCCACATGGTTCTCGCACCGGGCCATTCGGTCGGCGAGCATACCCACGTCGGGGACAACGAGATCTACTATTTCATTAAGGGCAGCGCGCTGTATAACGACAATGGAAACAAAGTACGAGTCTTTCCGGGAGATACGGCCATATGCAACGACGGCGAGATGCACGGCCTTGTCAACGATGGCGAAGAGCCGGTGGAGTTTATCGCGCTGATTCTCTATTGAACAGGAAGGCAATCCGTTTTGCATACCCTGTTATTCCCGCTGCAGGAGCGATTTCGCTTGACTAACCGTTGATATATTCGGTATTATAAATTGAACTGTTCCGAGCCGGATGCACCCTCCGGGCGGATCCGGCCGAGAGAGTGTGGGGAGCAATCCCGACGCTTGCCTGTGTTTGGCGAAGGAACATCAGAACAGAGCAGCTTTGAGCTGCCTGCTTTGGTGTGCCTTCGTTTTTTTACTGATTTCCAATTATTTTTCATTTCAAAAGGAGGGACCCATCTTGTCTACTATGAACCAGAAGCCCCGCCAGATCACACGCCGCCAGTTTCTGAAAGGAAGTGCGGCGGCTGCTGCATTCGCCGGCATGATGTCCGTCGCCGGAGTATCCGCTTATGGCGATGAAGAAAACAGCGTGCTGACAGCAGCCGCCGAAACGGCGAGTCCTGCAGAAGAACAGATTTTTAACTCTCCCTGTCGATCCAACTGCTTCCAGTCCTGCCTGCTGAACGCGCATGTCCGTGACGGTAAGGTGGTGCGGATGAGCCCGAAAGCATATCCGAATAACGATTACACCGGCTGCTGCCTGAAAGGCCTGACAATTCCGCAGAGGACCTACAGCAATAACCGCCTGAAGTATCCCATGCGCCGGGTGGGAAATCGCGGTGAAGATCAGTGGGAGAGAATCTCCTGGGATGAGGCGATCGCTGAGATCGCGGAGAAATTCTCAGCCATACAGGAGCAGTATGGAAACAGAGCCCTCGTGGTTGATACCGGTTCAGGAAACTACGGTTTGGTCCACGGTGTGCAGGGTCTGGTCAACCGTCTGTCTTACGCACTGGGAGCAACGCGCATCAACGTCTGCTACGATCAGGGCCTGGGCTACGGAACGGACCGTGTCATCGGCGGAGGAGTATGGCTCCACGGCAATGAGACCGAGGATTTTATGAACTCGAAAGTCGTGTTTATCTGGGGCTCCAACCCGGTTCACGCACAGCCGCAGAGCTGGCGCATCCTGGCGAAAGCGCAGAAAGCAGGAGTCAAGCTGATCTGTATTGATCCCATCCGCTCTGCAACTGCAGCGAAGTGCGATGAGTATATCCCGATCCAGCCCGGAACGGATCTGCTGCTGGTCATGGCTATGATGCGCCTGGCCATCGAGAGGGAGAAGCTTGACCTGGACTATATGAAGACCAAGAGCACAGCGCCCTTCCTCGTACGCAAGGATACAGGCATGTATATGAAGAAAAGTGACTTCGCCGAGCTTGCCGAAGGGGAGAGCGAAGACTTCTATGTATGGGATCTGGAAAAGAATGCGGCGGTCCTCTCGTCGGAGGCGGCGGATCCTGCGCTGGAGGGAGAGTACAGCTGTGAGGGTATCGACTGCGTTCCGGCATATGTGCTGCTGAAAGAGCGCGTCATGGAGACAGATATAGACTATGCTGCGGAAAAGACCTGTCTCGGCCGTGAGAAGCTGGAATACATTTTTGACACCTACGTCGGCTCCGGTGCGACCGGTATCTACACCAACTATGGCATCGACCGGTATCAGAACGGTCATCTGTTCGGTTTTGCACTGGGCTGTCTGGGGATTCTGACCGGTAATATCGGTCGGGCCGGCTGCAGCCTGAGCGGGCTGTATGTCAACAGCTCTATTACCTTCAACTATGCGGGAATGTATGTCTCCAACGGCGTTCTGCAAAACGATGCCATTCCTCAGACCTATATCCATGAGGTGTTCCGGGATCAGGCACTGTTTGGAGAGCCCTATCCGCTCAAAGCGATGCTGACAGCCTGCTCCAACTCCATGAGCAACTTTGCCGGACAGAACCAGTGGTTTGAAGACATTCTTCCAAATCTGGATTTCTGGGTAGTCATTGATACCGAGATGACCGATTCTGCCCGCCATGCGGATATCGTTCTTCCGGCCGCCTTCTGGCTGGAAGTGGACGACCTGAGGAGCAACTACAACAATCCCTATCTGACCTATCAGGAGAAGGCGATTGAACCGCTGTATGAATGCAAGTCCGACGGAGAGATTGTCCGCCTGATTGCAAATGCAATGGGTCTCGGAGAGTTCTTCCCTGAACAGGATGAGAAGGAATGGATGAAGCTGCTGATGAGCCTGGATCTCTTCGGCAAGCTCGGTATCACCTTTGACCGCCTGATGGAGGAAAAAGTAATCCGCTCGGTATGGAATGGGGATCCTTTTGTCCGCGGTGAATCAGCGGCCTTCCCCACGCCGCTCGGCCGTACGAGACTCTACTGTGAAAACCCGATCCCGCGTACCAATTACGGTCAGGACTTCTCTGAAGTGTATGAGAGAGAGAGGCTGCCCTACTTCAAGGCACCCAACGAGGCATGGAGCGAGAATCCTCTGTTTGAGAAGTATCCTCTGATCTTTATCCAGGATCACACGCGCTTCCGCTCCCATACACAGTGGTTCAACGTCCCTGTACTGAGGGAGCTGGATCCCGAACCCTACATCCGCATCAATCCGGATGACGCAGCCGCAAGAGGTCTTGCAGAGGGAGATATCGGAGAAGTGTTCAACGACAGAGGACATGCCGTTGCAAAGATCCGTCTTGATCCGGCGGTGCGTCCGGGTGTGCTGACCATGCCGAAAGGCTGGCAGAGAGAACAGTTTATTGACGGCTGCTTCCAGGAACTGACAAACACCTCTTCCGATATCATGGCCTGCAACTTTGCCTATTTTGATGCTCTGGTTGACGTACGCAAATATGAAGGAGGGAATACCTGATGGCACGTTTTGGATTAGCGATTGACCTTGAGGCATGCATTGGATGCCATACCTGCTCCGTTGCCTGCAAGACCGCGAACAACCTGCCGAACAATATGTGGTGGTGCAACATCCACACGGTCGGCGGTGATGCGATGGATTCCTCCGAAGGGACTTACCCAAATGCAAAGCTGAGCTATCTGCCGGTCAACTGCCAGCACTGCGAGAATCCTGCCTGTGTCGCGGCATGTCCGACGGGCGCAAGCTTCAAGCGTGAGGATGGGATCGTATGCATCGACACCGATAAGTGCATCGGATGCCGTGCCTGTATGGCTGCCTGCCCCTATGAGGGCGTCCGTAGCTACAACAGCGAAGAACCGGAGTATTATGTTGAGTTTGCGCTCGGTGCGGCGGATGCACCGAAGCATGTATACAACACGGTGGAAAAATGCAATCTCTGTGTCTCACGCGTTGAACGCGGAGAGGTTCCCTACTGCGTGGAGGCCTGTCCGGCCCGGGCGAGGATCTTCGGAGACCTGGATGATCCGGAGAGTGATGTCTCCAAAGCCATCGCAGAGAGAGAGAACATGCGTCTGCTGGAAGAAAAGGGTACTGAACCGAAGGTCTATTATCTCGTCTGATGGAGGACCTGTTCTTTACACTGGCGGATACATATCAACTGGGAGCGATCGCCTGGCGCTTTCCTGTTGTCGAGCTGGCCCGGGGCCTGCTCGACGGCAGTTTCGGCGCGGATCTGAGCGCCTGTCTGCAGGAACTGGACTATCCCCGGCAGAGCGCAGAGGAAATCTCCGCAGAACTCGGAACGGCCGCGGCAGTGGAAGCTGAGGGCAGTGTACAGACACTGTACGATGCGCTTCGTACTGCCTATACGGTGCTCTTCCTGGTGCCAAAGAAGGAGAAGGTCTATCTGTACGAGAGTCTCTTTCGTTATCCGAAGAATGCCGATCCAAAGAACTACTCGATGTTTGTCTCACCCTGTGCGCTGCACTGCGAGCAGCTGTATCGTGAAGCTGGACTTGCAGTCAAAAAGAACGTAAGAGAACCGGCCGACCATTTTGCAACCGAGCTGGAGTTCTACTCCTGCCTGAACCGAATGGCAGGTGCAAATCCTGAAGAAACGGAATGGCCGCGCCGAGCCGAAACGTTCAGAAAGACACATTTGGACAAATGGCAAAAGGCATTTCTGGCGGAAGTGGAAGAAAAGTCCCCGAGCGAGACTTACCGAATTCTTGCCAAAGCAGGAGGAATGATTGCGAATGCCCCCGGACTGCAGCGTTCATGTCAGGCCGAATCGCTGCCTGAACAGTAATTATCGTTTTATAGAGTGCAGGCACTGCGCGGATTGCTGTCCGCGCAGTGCCGTGCGCATTGTTGAAAACGCGCCGGTCATTGAGGAAAACCTCTGCAGCGTATGCGGGGCATGTACGACAGCCTGTCAGACAGGAGCAATAGAGCGGGAAGACTACTGCGAAGAGAACCTTGTGCGTATGGCAATACAGATCGAGGGAAAACGCGTAGTTCTGTTCTGCGGCCGTCACCAGGAGCCTGTTCGACGCGGCAGCCGGGGCGAACTGGTCTGCCTGCAGACAGACGGCTGTCTGGCAGAAATATCGGAAACGGCCCTGTTTGAGATCGCACTGAATAATCTGGCGGAACTGGCGGTGGATCACTGTCGGGACTGCCCGGACGGGGCAAACCTGGGACAGATTCTTGACCATATTGATCGGGCAAACGAGCTGCTGCAGACCGTGGGAAGGAAGCAAGCCGTCTGTGCAAGGGAGGAACCAGGTGAAGAGAGAGGCCTCCGCAGACAGCGTGCAGTCAGTACAGGACGCCCCGAGCTTTCACGTAGAGAAACTCTGCTGCGTCTTCTCGACGGAGGAAAGCAGATGGTCCTCGGCAATATCGCGATCGATCCTTTCAGCTCTGGCGCGAAACAGAATCGGGAAGCCAGCCGTGCAGAATGGAAGGACCGCCTGGTACCCATATACCGCGAAGCATGGGAGAAGACGGAGGAGCACGGAGAGAGCGCCCGGTGGCCTTCTGTCCGGATGGAATCCGGCTGCACGGAGTGTGGACTCTGTGCAAGAGCATGTGCGGCTGAAGCGCTGCGGATCGTACAGCGGGAGGGAGAGCTCATCCATCTTTATCGGCCCATGCTGTGTGTCGGATGCCGGAGCTGCGAGCATGTCTGTCCGAAGCAGATCATCTCGGTCAGACTGGAGAAAACGGATAAGCCTTTTATCGAGCGTGCTGTCTTCCGTACAAAAGCGATTCGGTGTCGGAGCTGCGGGAAACTCACGGTCCCCAATGAAACGGGACTCTGCCCCTGGTGTGCCGGAAAACCCTCTGCGGATGATATGAAAAATGCCCTGCGCAGGCGCCTTGGCTGATGTGTCCGCCGCCGGAGAATGATGCGGCTGGACATTGGGCAGTCAGGCCGATTAATGTGAGAGGGCTGTCACAGGCAAAAGGATCTGTCGCCGAATGCGGCAAATAAATATAAACAATCTCCGACTGCAGAAGCCGGAGATTGTTTACCATGTACTTTTTAGCCTTTTCTGGTTACCTTCTCACAAAGTTTTGGAATTATTTCCACGCGAAGGTGGCGAGGCCGTAGATGTAGAGTGCGATGACACAGATGGGGACAAAGTACATAAAGATCGGCTTCATCCAGCTCTTGACCTTCATGCCTTTGCCCGCATTGGCTTCTGCAACAAAATTATCCCAGCCCCATCCGGCCTTGAAGCAGCAGAAGATGGCAAAGATAAACGCACCCAGCGGCAGCAGGTTGGTGCTGACGATGAAGTCCCAGAAGTCGAGCCACGCAGTTCCCTCTGCAAAGGGCTGGAAAGTGAAGACGCTGTAACCCAGAGCTGTGGTCAGGGCAATCAGGAAGATGCCGATCCCGCAGACGAGGCAGCCCTTCGGACGGCTCCAGCCGGTCATCTCACGGACACAGGCCAGGATGTTCTCAAAGACGGCCAGCTCGGTGGAGAATGCCGCAAACACCATGAACAGGAAGAACAGAGTACCCCAGATGCGGCCTCCGTTCATGTTGTTGAAGACCGTAGACATGGTGTTGAAGAGCAGGCCAGGGCCGGCGCCGACCGGGGTATTATAGGTGAAGCAGGCCGGGAAAATGATGAAACCTGCCATGATGGCCACAAAGGTGTCGAGCAGGATGATGTTGACGGATTCGCCCAGCAGAGAGTGTTCCTTGCCGATATAACTGCCGAAAATGGCCATGGAGCCAATACCGAGAGACAGGGTGAAGAAGGCCTGATTCATAGCGCCGACGATCACCTGACCGTTGATCTTGGAGAAGTCCGGAATCAGGTAGAAGCTCAGGCCCTCTTTCGCACCGGAGAGCATTCCGCTGTGTACGGCGAGGATCAGCATCAGGATGAACAGAGCGACCATCAGGTACTTCGTCACGCGCTCCAGACCCCCCTGGAGGTCAAAGCTCAGTACCAGAAAACCGAGTACGACGGCAATGGCGAGATAGCCCACGTTTACCCCGGGGTTAGTGATCATGTTGACAAAGGGGTTGTTTACACCGTCGACGAATGTGAGCGTCTCGGTGCTGCCGGTCAGAAAACGCACAAAGTAATACATCATCCAACCGGTGACGACCGTATAAAAGGCCATCAGGGCAATGTTGCCGAGCAGGGCAAGGTAGCCGTGCAGATGCCACTTCTGTCCGGGCTTTTCGAGTTTCTGGTACATCCGGACCGGGCTGGCCTGAGACGCTCTGCCGAGGGCGAACTCCATCGTCATTGCGGGAAGGCCGAGCAGAACAAGGCAGAGAATGTAAACAAGCACAAATCCGCCTCCGCCATACTGACCCGTCATCCACGGGAACTTCCAGACGTTGCCGCAGCCGATGGCGCAGCCGGCACTGAGCAGGATAAAGCCCATCCGGCTTCCGAGTTTTTCTCTTTGGTTATTCAAGTTGTCTCAACTCCTTCTATAGGATGTTTGTTTATTATACTAATAATCCGGGTAAAAGGCAACAGAAATCTTCAAGCGGAGCTTCCGGGGGATCGACGGTGAAATATACGGGGGTTTCAGTTTTCTCTTGCGTATTTTCCTCGTGACTGCTATACTCCCGACAGGAGAAATGAACAGCATCCGGCTAAAGAGCTGCCGGATGCAGGAGCGGCAACAGGCCCGATCGCAGGCCGGCCAAATGAAGGGCAATTTCTGTCGAGCACGTCCCACGGGATCCGGACGCCGACCAAAGCTGATAACGGGAGCGGGTCTTCCTGGAGAAGAACCGCTCTCGGACTGTCCTGCTGAGCAGAGGGCAGGGAACAGTCCGAAAAAATTGGCGAGAGATAATACTAACCCGATAAAAAAAGTTGCTTGCTGTCCGGTCAAAAGGACAGCAAAATCGGTAAAATACAGACAGAAACACAGACAGAAAGACGGAGACAGGATAAAGAGGATAAAGACAAACCACAGACAACACGGACAGACTGTCGTACGGTCAGGCACAGATGTCCGATGGCTGGGCCTCCATATCGATAATACCGCTTGCCCGTCGGGTTGAAATATGGTATCTTAGAGAACGGGCGGAGCGAGGTGACCGAGATGCCGAGAGGGAAAAACCAGAGAGGAAAGCTCCTTTTTCTTCAGCGTTTTCTGAACGAATATACCGATGCCGACCACCCGGCGACCATGGAACAGATTCTGGAATATCTTGATCAGAACGATATTTCAGCCGAACGGAAGGGAATCTACGAAGATCTGGAGTTTCTGCGCAGCTGTGAAGTGGACGTACAGACTGTCCGGATGGGAAGGGTGACCGGTTATTATATCGGAAAACGGACTTTCGAGCCCTCTGAGCTCAGACTTCTGGTAGATGCGGTACAGTCTTCGAAGTTCATCACAGAGGACAAATCGCTGAATCTGATCAGAAGGATAGAGAACCTCGGCAGCAAAAGCCAGGCAAAGCAGCTCCGGCGTCAGGTATGGGTCCGCGGCAGAATCAAAACCATGAACGAATCCGTTTTCAGCAACGTGGACAGAATCAACAGCGCCATCGAGTCTGACTGCCGTATCATGTTCCGCTATTTTACATGGAACGCCAGAAAGGAACGGGTCCTCCGCCGGGGCGGTGCGCGTTATACCGTGAGTCCCTGGGCACTCCTGCTGGACAATGAGAACTACTATCTGCTGGCATACGAAGACGGCAGCATGAAGCATTTTCGTGTGGACAAGATGCTGGAGATTCGGGTTACGGACCGAAAACGGGAGGGCGCAGACGATTATCGGAAGCTGAACATGGCAGCTTATACAGACTCGCACTTCGGCATGTTTTCGGGGGAAACCCAGCGTGTGAAGCTCTGCTTCGAGAACGGCCTCGCCGGTGTTGCAGTGGATCAGTTCGGGAAGGACGCGATGCTGATTATGTATGACGAAGATCACTTCACCGTAACGGCAAATGTTACGGTAAGCGTTCGGTTCTTCGGCTGGGTGGCCGGTTTCGGAGACAGAATACGGATTCTGGAGCCGCAGAGCGCAGCTGACAGTATGAGAGCGCATCTGGCGTCCGTACTTCGTCTTTATCCCGCCTCCCGCTTCGGCAGGGTTCTGGACGTATACGACAGCATCCTCTTTGTGGATACCGAGACAACCGGCTTTGACACGGAGACCGACCATATTACGGAATTTGCCGCAATCAGGATCCGCGCGGACGGGACCGTTTTAAGCGACCGCTTCTTTGTCCGTCTGCCGGAAGGAGTGACAATTCCGGAAGAACTGGTCCAGATAACAGGTATCACAGATGAGATGTGCAGCACGGGGATCGACAGGAGAGAAATGTATGAGCGGTTCCGAAGCCTTCTGGATCCGAAGACGCTGCTCATCGCCTACAACGCGCAGTTCGACGTCTCCTTTCTGCATCGGCTCGCGAGGGAATGCGGCGAGGACTTTCCGGATCTGGACTATCTGGATGCATTGACGGTCTACCGGGAACGGGCATCAGCGCCGCACAGACTGTCGGACGCGATCGTGCATTATCAGGTAGACGGAAAGAATTCGCACCGCGCGATGGAGGACGCCCAGGCTCTGATGGAGGTCACAGGGGCGATGGCGGCGGAGAAAGATGACCTGCTCTCATACGTCAATCTCTTCGGATACCGGGAGAAGTACGGTGTGAACGGAAAGCGGATAGAAGGTGTTCGCTATTACCCTCACACCGAAGAGGATAAAAGAGAAAAATAATAAAGTGAAGGAGATATAGAAATGGCAGAGAAGAAAAAGGTTCCGGTTACCCCTGTCACAAAAGGCGGTGCGCCGGACGAGAGAAAGCAGGCACTGGAAACCGTCCTGAAGAAGATCGAACGGGACTATGGCAAGGGCACGATCATGCGCCTGGGGGACGATATCCCCGTGAATGTCGAGGCACTCTCCACAGGTTCCCTTACACTGGACCTCGCCCTGGGAATTGGCGGTGTTCCGAAGGGTCGTATTGTGGAAATCTACGGACCTGAGGCCTCCGGCAAGACGACACTTGCGCTGCATGTCGTTGCCTCCGCGCAGAAGCAGAATGGCACAGCCGCATACATTGATGTCGAGCACGCGCTGGAGCCTGCCTATGCACAGGCGCTCGGCGTCAACATTGACGAGCTCCTGATCTCTCAGCCGGACACCGGCGAGCAGGCACTCGACATCTGCGAATCCCTGGTGCGTTCCGGCGCGGTGGATGTCGTGGTGGTTGACTCGGTGGCTGCGCTGATTCCGAGGACCGAACTGGAGGGAGAGATCGGCGACTCCGTGGTGGGAGTACTGGCCCGCCTGATGTCCCAGGCAATGCGGAGGCTCGCCGGGGCAATCTCCAAGAACAACTGCACGGTCATCTTTATCAACCAGCTTCGTCAGAAGATCGGCGTCATGTACGGAAACCCGGAGACCACGCCGGGAGGCATGGCTCTCAAGTACTACGCCTCCGTCCGTCTGGATGTCCGTCGGGTGGAATCCCTGAAAGCCGGCGGTGAGGTCGTGGGGAACCACACGCGGGTCAAGGTGGTGAAGAACAAGGTCGCCCCCCCGTTCAAGGAAGCGGAGTTTGACATCATGTACGGCGAGGGAATCTCAAAGATCGGTGAGATCATCGACATGGCAGTCAGACTGGAGATCATCGATAAGGGCGGCGCATGGTTTACGGTCGAGGGCAACCGGATTCAGGGCAGGGACGGCGTCAAGCAGTACCTGAAGGACAATCCGGAGATCTGTGACCGGATCGAAGCACAGGTCCGCGAGAACGCCTGGAAGCTTTCTCCGCAGCGGGCACAGCGGGCGGCGGCGAAACCGGAAATCGCCTCTGTGGATATCTCTGCGGCGGACTTTGACCAGGGGTGATAAGGAGCAGAACAGCGGCGGATCTTTATCATCGCCTGATATGATCGTGTGGACTGGATACTTGAGCGTCGGCTTGATACTCTCAGACGACGCTCAAATCCTTTTTGCCCGTAACCTATAAAACAGACACAGGCTCCTGTGCAGATCCGCCCGAAGGTTGAAATATTTTGTAAAAACGTGTAGAATAGAATAGATCCTGCACAGAATAACGGTCCAAAGGAGCAGCATTCGTGGGGAATATACCGGTTTATGAGGGCGGGAAACCCTATATCTTTATCAGCTATGCGCATGCCAATTCGCCTGCTGTGATGCAGGTGGCCGAATTGCTCTGTGAACGCGGCTGCCGGGTATGGTATGACGGAGGCGTTGAGGTCGGCAGTGAGTGGCCGGAATACATTGCTTCGCACCTTGCCGGCGCGGGTCTGATGATCGCATTTCTTTCCAACGCTTATATACGCTCTGACAACTGTCGGAAGGAGATGCACTATGCGCTGACAAAGAAGATCCCGCTCATTAATGTATTTCTGGAAGAGACCAGCCTGACGCCCGGGATGGAGATGCAGATCGGCAATATCTTCGCCCTGATGAAATACAGCATGTCGGATCAGGTCTTTGAGGAGAAGCTCTTCGGCGCACCGCAGCTTGGCGAAGATCTGCAGGATGCAGACGGACCGGAGCCGAAGGAAAACAGGCCGAAGAAGAAAAAGAAGGCAGCGGTTCCTGTCGATATCTATGCGGAGCGCAGACGAAAAAAGCGGCGTCGGATCGTGTCCGTGATCCTTGCGTCGGTTTTGACTGTCACTGCTCTGGTGCTCGGGATTGTCGGCTGGTCTACCGGCCTGATTCCACGGCTGATCAACCGGCGCGCTCAGGCAGAGATCCCGGAACAGCTTCCCGAAACGACGGAAATCCTGTGGCACGATGCTGTCCTGGAAAAAGCAGCACGAGCCTACACCGGCATTGAAGAGGGACCTGTTTCGGTTCTGGATCTCTCCGGGATTACAGAGCTGCATGTTCGGGGAGACAGATGCGCTTTTGACCGAGGGGCCCTGCCGGAGACGGAACACCAGGGCGAACTTCAGGATCTGTCAGATCTCCGCTGCTTTCCAAATCTGGAATACCTGTTTCTGGAGGATCAGGCGCTCTCCTCCCTGGAGACCCTGCCCCCCTGCAGGATTGAAATCATGACGATCCATAGCTGCGACATCACAAGTCTGCAGGGAATCGGCAGGCTTACGCAGCTTCGGGAACTGAATGTACTGGATTGCCCGTTGCGGAAACTCGGGGACCTCGATCACTGCCTTGAGCTGCGGGAGCTCAGCCTCTACGGCTGTTTTGTATCCGATCTCTCTGCGGTAAAACCGCTTCTGAAGCTGGCAGAGGTCTCGCTGTCCGATCTCAGCCTTGAGGAGATGAAGGTTGTTTTCGGACTGAGCAGTCTCACAAATATTTCGCTGTACGACTGCGATCTGAGAGGCCAGTTTTTTTACAGCTTCGACCGGGAATGGAGGCTGGTGAGTATGCGGCTGTCTGACTGCAAGCTCAACAACACGAGAAATCTGGAGGATTTTTCCGGCCTGACGACCGTTTCACTGATACGGACAGGGGAGACCCTGGATTGGAGTCCGCTCGCCGGGCTGCCTGTCCTGAAGACAGTATATGGGGATGCCACCATGGAGGCGGCTCTCCGTTCCGCCCTGGATGGAAGCAAAATTGATTTGTACATCGAAGATTAGCACAGAAAAAGCATCTCTTCTTCATAGACGGAGAGGAGATGCTTTTTCTGTGGATTGCGGAGTTTTCCGCTATCTTTTTCTGTAAAGGAGAAGCTCGGGATTGGCGCCCTCCTTCTCATAGGTACAGATCAGGATGAAATCCATATCGGCCAGAACTCCAAAGCACCGTTCTCCGCCAAACTCTGATTCCAACTGATTCCCCAGATAGGTTTTTCGATCATCCAGGAATTTTACCTTCATACCGTTGGGAAGCCGATATTCGAGATTTACATATTTCCCAACGAGGGCATTCAGCTTTTCGACCTTCGGCATCCCTTCGATCTGCAGCTCATTGATCTCTTCGATCAGCTGTTTTTTGAATTTGGCGAATTGGCCGTGATCACTGAGTTCTTCAAATCTCTTCCAGTAATCCAGTCCGGGCAGAATCTGTTTCATATAAGCCCGGGCCTGTTCCTCGGTGTACTGATCGCTTACCATGTGACCGACACAGACGTCGATCAGATTGTCCATATCATCATAGGTGTAGGTACCGTCAGCATAACACCACTTACAGTAGTCCTCATTGAAGCTGCCGTCGGATTCCTTGCTGATCATCTCATCCTCGCCCAGCGGCATCCCGCAGCACTGACAGATCAGATGCCTCGGTGAACCGAGAAGGGTATTGATTGAAATGTTGAATTCCTTTGAAAGAATCTTCAGGGTATCCGTACTGGGCTGAGTCTCACCGTTTTCCCAGCGGCTTACCGCCTGGCGGGTCACCATAACGCGATCTGCCATCTGGTCCTGCGTCAGGTTGTTGGACTCTCTCAGATTCTTCAGCACATCCTTTATTTCCATGTCGTTTCCTCCTGATCGTGGTCTTGTGGACACTATAACACCTGTGCTCCGGAGAGGAAAGCAACTCTCTGTTGCTATGCTGCCCTGAGAGAGGTCTTGACGGGAGTCCGGTATGCTCAGGATATGTCCAGCTCAATCGGCAGGTCGATCTCATCGGAAACGTATTTTCCGTTCTTTTTTCTCTGCCTGACGCACTCAGTCAGCAGATATTCTATCTGCCCGTTCAAAGAGCGGAAGTCATCCTCCGCCCAGGACGCCAGTGCTTCATAAAGCTTTGGTGAAACCCTGAGCGGAATCTGTTTCTTTCCCGAGTCCGCCATCTCAGTAGAGGCTGCCGGAGTTTACGACGGGCTGCGCATTCTGGTTGCCGCACAGAACAACCAGAAGATTGGAGACCATGGCTGCCTTTCTCTCTTCGTCCAGGTCAACCACATGGTTTTCCGCCAGCCGGTCCAGCGCCATCTCGACCATGCCGACTGCCCCGTCAACGATCATTTTTCTGGCATCAATGATCGCAGAGGCCTGCTGCCTCTGGAGCATGACCGCAGCGATCTCGGGTGCATAGGCAAGATAGGTGATCCTTGCTTCCTGAATCTCGATGCCGGCGTCTTCCACCTTCTTCTGTATCTCGTCCCGGATCCGCTGTGCAACCAGCTCGCTGGAACCGCGCAGACTGCCTTCGTCCGCAATCCCGTCGCCGGTGGTGTCCACACCCTGGGCCACATCATAGGGGTAGAGGCGGACAATATTCCGGACAGCGCTGTCGCACTGCAGGGAGAGATATTCCTTATAGTTATCGACGTTGAAGACAGCTTTTGCCGTATCGGTCACGCGCCAGATGACGGCGATACCGATCTCAACGGGGTTTCCGAGACAGTCGTTGATCTTCTGACGGCTGTTGGAGAGGGTCATTGCCTTCAGGGAGATTTTTTTGCTGGTGGTTTCAGCCGTCATGGAAGCGGACTTTCCGGAGAGCATCGCAGCTACGGTGCTGCCGCTCCCGCTGTCGACGTCTCCGCTCTGATTGAGCTTCGTTTTTGCGGCGGGATTCACTGCAACGCAGAAAGGATTCACGAAATAAAAACCCTCATCCTTCAGTGTACCGATGTATTTTCCGAAGAGCGTCAGTACCAGTGCTTCCTGCGGCTTGATTACCTTCAGACCCAGAAACGGAATCCAGCCGATGCAGCTCCAGATGATCCCGACACAAAACAAAAGCGGATTTCCGGTTATCAGCAGGAGTACGGCGATGACATAGAGTATAATGAAGAGAAACATCATTGTCATGCCATTTTTACGATTGTTCAGAACGATTTCTTTCATCACAGCAGCGACCTTTCTTATTATGATATCAAAATGATATCATAATAATTTTAATCTGTCAAGCGATTTTCGCTATGTTCTCAGTCGGCATGCTGAAAGTCAAAGCCGAGCTCCTCCCAGGCCCGGTAGAGCCACGGTGCTTCGTTGTTGTTTGTGCGGGCGACATAACCGGCAGTCCAATCTTCGTCCGAGGGATGGAGATACTCCGCAAAGCCGTAGTGCTCCGGCTCGGGACCGTTCTTTCCGACGATCCAATAGTGGACGACACCGGCGTCGTCGGCAAACTGATAAATAAACGGCTGTGTCTCAGAGACCCGGTCGGTGATGTCAATATGCTCATCGTTGACGATAAAAAACATACGTCCGTCTTCAAAGCTTACGGGTTCCGTCAGGTTCTCGGTGTGGACATAGACATTCGTCTCGACGCCGCGGTCTGTTTTTGATGCCCGGATCTCCATATTGCCGCCCCATCCGAAGAGGACGCGTCCCGCATAAGCAGATACTCCAAGGGCAATCGTCAGTGCCGCTGCCAGGGCAAGCGCGAAGGTACGCCTCTTCTTTCTGGATCCGTTTCTTCCCGGACCGAATGAAACGTCCCCGGGAACAGGACGGCTGGCTTCTGCAATATATTTATCATCCAGATCCCCGAAGGCCTTTAACAGAAGCTCCTGTTTCATGTCAGGAAACCCTCCTTCAACAATGTTTTTTTCAGCTTTTCTCTGAGGCGGAAAAGACGGACGGAAATCCGATTGCCATTGCCGTCTGTCATGGTGGCCAGATCGCTTATGGAGTCGCCGTACCAGTAGCGCCGTACGAAAAGAAAACGGTCGTCACGACTGAGACCGGAGAGAAAGCGGTTGATGGCCGCCGTCAGTTCCTTTGCGTCATATTCCGTTTCCACATCCATCCCGGAAGGAATGCATTCCTCCATCTCGTCCAGAATCAGGTCGAAATTTCCGCCGCGCTTCTCAGCACGGTTGGCCCGATAACGGTCCAGAGCCAGATTGCGGGCGATTTTGCAGACATAACTCACAAGAGGGTCCGGCTTCTGAGGCGGAATGCTGTTCCAGACTCTCAGGTAAGTATCGTTCACACATTCTTCAACATCCAGCCGGTTGCTGAGGATATTAGCCACGATTTTCTTTATGACCGGTTCGTATTTTCGGTTCAGTTCTTCGATTGCCTGTTCAGAGCGCTCTGTAAACAGGCTTACGATGCTGCAGTCCTCCAATTGCGTCACTTCCTTTCCCTTACATCCTGTATCACGGGAACTGAGAGCAGATCTTACACTCGATCTGAAAAAAAGTATTTAGTGACTACTGCACAAGCAGCTGTATTTGCGGTTCAAAGTAAAACCTGAAAAATGTGCGCAAAAGAAGCCGCAACCTCTTCTGCAAGTTTTGTGTCAGAACAGACATATAGATCATGACTTCGCTTGTGTGCTGAAGCT
>JAILFJ010000066.1 GCA_024697625.1 Oscillospiraceae bacterium | reverse complement strand
TGCGATCACAGGTACCACGTCGTTGGGTCGCACTTCGCCCATCGTCGTTATGCGGGATATCTCCTGCCATCTGTCCACAAGAGGAGACTTCCCCATCTCTTCAACTATATCTTCCATCTCAGGACTGTCGTCCACCCAGTAGCGGCAGCACATGACCTTTTCCTCTCTTTTCTCCGTTTGCGGGAAGCTCCGTCAGAACAGCTCGTCCAGCAGTGCATAGTATCTCAGTCTTTTATTATCAGGCTCTATCCCCAGCTCCCGGAAGAGCAGGTCCGTATCGAAGGGCGGATATACCTTCCCGCCGTATGTGCCGTCCAGATTGCACATGAGGCTCCTGCGGCATAAGGCCAGATCCCTCCACATGTCCCCCGCTCCCGTGAAGCCAAGATCTATGAAGCCGCTTATCCTGCCGTCTTCAAGAAAGATGTTGGGCAGACAGAAGTCGCCGTGGGACAGCACCGGCTCATAGGACGACGGCCTGTTGTTCTCCAGCCATTCAAGCAGCTCCTCCGGATCCCGGAAGCCCCCTTCTCCGAAGGTGCCCGGATCCGTGTTGTCCATGTCTACCAGGCCGTTTTCCACGCGGTACCTTGCCTCTCTCAGTTCCGCGTCCGTGTCCCTCGTGCGGGGGCAGTCCGACACATCCACGCTCCACACAATCCTCAGTGCTTCCGCCAGCAGCCTGACCAGTTTCTCCGGCTTTTCCAGATATTCCGCGTCGCAGGCCATCCTTCCCTTCATCCTCGTCATGAGGAGATACTGGTATTCCTCATCCTCCTCGAAGCAGATGACTTCAGGTACGGGAAGTTTTCCCCTGAGCCACTTCATCATACGGATGGTCTCCCGGTTCTCTTTCCTGGACTTCACGATCTTCAGCACGCAGTCGCCGAACAGCATGACGCGGGAGCCGGACATACCGGTATCGTCTGTCTCATACGGCTTCCCGTCTGTGAGACGCTTTATGTTTTCAGGTACATGTGTTAATTCCACCGTATGACCTCCGGCTGTCCGACGCTTTCTCTTCTTTTCTATGTTACCACCATACCGTGCGGCAGAAAAGGACTCTGCCGTGCAGTGTTACGGAAACCGGTCCAAAAGACAGATATGGAAGCATACTGCAAATGCCTCTGGTTTATGAGATAATAGGCTTGAAAAGAATTAAGCTCTGCAAACATATCAGTTCATTCGTCATTCCTGCCTTTTGGCAGGCGGAAGGAGATAATGATGTCATACCTGTATGATCCCGTTGATCCCGTCGTGCAGACCAAATACGGCAAGGTGAGAGGCTACACCTACGGCGGAGTAGATCACTTTTTCGGCGTAAAGTACGCAAAGGCCAGAAGGTTCCACATGCCTGAGGAACCAGACAGTTGGGACGGAGTAAGGGATACCAGGCGCTTCGGTCCCGTAATGCTGCAGATGAGGCCGTTCAACCCGGAAGAGAGGAACATGGGTCTCAACATGCCCTGGCAGATGAGCGAGGACTGCCAGAACCTGAACATATGGGCTCCTTCCGGCGGCGCAGGAAGTAAACGCCCTGTCTTCGTATGGATGCACGGAGGCGGCTGCTTTTCCGGCCACGCCACCGAGAACATAATAATGGACGGGTTCAACATGGCCCATGACGGGGGCGTCGTCTTCGTCTCCATAAACCACAGGCTGAACCTCCTCGGCCACCTCAACCTGGCGGACTACGGCGAAGAGTTCGGGAACGCAAAGAACGTGGGCATCGCGGACCTGGTCGCCGCACTCAGGTGGATACACGAGAACATCGAGGCGTTCGGAGGGGATCCGGACAACGTCACCATCTGCGGCCACTCAGGAGGCGGCGGAAAGGTGCTGTGCATGTACCAGATCGAGGAGGCGAAGGACCTCTTCAGCAGGGGCATCGTCATGAGCGGGGTGCTTGACAACGGTCCCGAGACCAATGAAGCGGACTCCAGAAAGCTCGCCGGCGCCATGCTGGACAGTCTGGGCATAGGAAAAGACAACATAGAAAGAATATACGACGTCTCCTTTGACCAGCTTGTGGCGGCATACAGGTCCGTCGCGCGCGGGCTCAAGGAGGAGGGCGTCAACATAGGGCTGGCTCCTCTCGCCAACAGTTACTTCAGGGGCTTCCCCATCGACGTTGGGTTCTGCGGCTGGTCCAAGGACAAGCCTCTGATGCTCTCCACCGTGCTGGGAGAATTCAACTTCAAGGTGCGGGTGGACGAATCCTTCAAGATCACCGCAACAGAAGAAGAGAAGGAGCAGATGCTGCATGACAGGTTCGGCGCCAGATCCGCCGAGCTAGCGGAGCTCTTCAGAAAAGCCTATCCCGGTCATGACCTGATAGACCTGATGTACCTGGACGCGGACTTCAGAAGGCCGACCTATGAGACAGCGAAGCTGCACGCCGCCGCGAGCGCGGAGGAAAATACCTACGTGTACCTGTTCGCCTTCAACATGCCCACCCAGCACCGCATTACGCCCTGGCACGGTGTGGACATCGCCCTCGCCTTCTCCAACGCCGAGAAATCCCCGGTCTGCAACGAACCCGTCTACGGTCCGAGGAACGCCGGAGCACTTGGCAACGCTTACCTTAACTTCACCAGGTGCGGAGATCCTGGAAACGCGTTCCTCCCCGAGTGGAGACCGTTCACTGACGGACAAAGATACACGATGGTCATAGACAGGGAATGCGAACTCAAGGAAGCCTACGACGAGGAGCTCATCGCCCTGTACAAGCAGATATGCCCTCCCCTCAACTTCAGCCCCGAACTGTGACAGGGTGAAATGAGGTACATGACGGCAGTTGCTGAATCGGACAACACCTTATACTGCAAAGGCCTCCGGCACGCGCCGGAGGCCTTCCTGCATATTCGGCCTCACTTTTTTCTGTCTTACTGCTCCACCTTTGCGTACACCCTGCCGGTCTCCTCCACGTTCTTGAGGAAGAAGCACACTTCGTGCACCGTCTCCTCCACGAAAAGGGAGTAGGGGCCGCTGTGGCCGAACTTGGAGTAGAGTATGGTCTTGCCGTTGGGGATGCACTGGGCCGTCCTGAGCATTAGGTCCGGGCGGCTTATGGGGTCCTCGATGCACCCTATCATGAGGGTGGGAGTCTGTATTGTCTTCAGGGCTTCCTGCACCGCAGCCTCAGTGCCATAACTTATCATGGGTCGCCTGTAATCCAGGGCCCTCTCCTCGGGGGTGCGGCTCTCGTTGAGCTTGCGGGCATACTCCCTGTTTATGGCCTTCCTGCGCTCCACCGCCTCGTCGTCGATCACCGGATCCATGGGAGCCATCTTTATGCCGGCTGCCGCCCTGCTCTTGTAGGACCAGCTGCCCTCGTCTATGTTGTGGGGGCCGCCCACCATCGCAACCAGAGCTATGAGGCGCTCCGGGTACTTGAGAGCCACATGCCAGCCGGTGCCAGCTCCGTGGGAGCAGCCCATGTAGACGAACTTGTCTATCCCCATCTTGTCCGCGAAATGGACCACGTCGTCCGCGAACTTCTCGAACCAGTAGTTGCCGTAGTCCTCGAAGATGTGGGTGGATTCCCCCATTCCGCGGTTGGTGAGCAGGAACACATGGTATCCCTGCTCCGACATGGCTCTGGTGGAGTTTACGGGGGGAAAGTCCATCATGCAGCTGAGGATGTACTTGTCCCCGCTCCCCCATTCCTCATAGGCTATCTCTATTCCGGGCTCAACTTCTATCTTAGCCATCTCAGTCACCTCCGTGCATCATAAGAC
>JAILFJ010000030.1 GCA_024697625.1 Oscillospiraceae bacterium | reverse complement strand
CCATAGAGTCTGATTTTGACAGAATGGTGAAGGCTTTAGCGGACAAGGACGGTGCCAAATGACGCCCCAGGAACTGAAAAGCAGCATCCTGCAGCTTGCCATTCAGGGAAAACTGGTGGAACAGCGCCCCGAGGAGGGGACTGCTGAGGAACTTTTAGTCAAAAACCGGAAAAAGCCAGCCCCTATTGATAATTCCTATGACATACCGGAAAGATGGTGCTGGGCGCTATTACCAGATGTAGCCGACATCTTATATGGCTTCCCGTTTAATTCTGAGAAGTTTAATGAAGCACAGATAGGGATGCCAATTATTCGGATCCGAGATATCATTAGCGGCCAGTCAAAGACTTTTTCCGATGAAGAGTGTGACGAACGCTACCGTATTAAACGCGGAGATATGCTCGTCGGAATGGATGGGAATTTTCAAGTTGCTTTTTGGAACAGTGAAGATGCTTGGCTAAATCAGCGGGTATGCAAGATTACAGCCGATTCCTTTTTGCTTAACCAAAACTATTTGTTCTTTTATCTTCCGATTATTCTTGAAGAGATAAATGGATCTGTTTCTTATTCAACAGTTAAACACCTTTCTGCAAAATTATTAAATTCAATGCGTATTCCCCTCCCACCGCTGGCCGAGCAGAAACGCATCGTGGCGAAAATCGAAGAGCTGCTTCCGCTGATCGAGCGCTATGAAAAGGCGTGGAGCCGTCTGGAGGACTTCAACAAGCGCTTCCCCGGGGACATGCAGAAGTCCATCCTGCAGATGGCCATTCAGGGCAAGCTGGTGGAGCAACGGCCTGAGGAGGGCAACGGCGAAGAACTCTACCGCCAGATACAAGCCGAAAAGCAGGCACTCATCAAAACCGGAAAGATCAAAAAAGAAAAGCCCCTGCCGGAGATCACAGAGGACCAGATTCCTTTTGAAATCCCGGAGAGCTGGAAGTGGGTACGGCTGGCAACGGTCACAGATACGCTGTCAGGGTTCGCCTTCAAAAGTGAAGATTTTAAGACTGAAGGTAAATATCGGCTTCTAAGAGGGATTAACCTTGGTGTTAATGATATTCGTTGGAAAGAAATTGTATATGTTGATACCGTTTCAGACCGAGTACATGATTATAGATTAGCATCTGGGGATGTTTTATTAGGATTGGATCGTCCGTGGATATCTGATGGCACACGCGTGGCAATCTTTGACGAAGAAGAAAAGGAAACCTTTTTGGTACAACGAGTATTACGAATCAAGGGCCTCGGTGGATTAACAAGCCCATTTATTGCCCTGCTCCTTCAATCTTCGTTACTGAAAGACCCTTTGGGTGGAGAAACAACTGGTATAAGTGTTCCTCACATAAGCCCAAATCAAGTTGGAAATATAGCTATTCCACTTCCACCCCTTGCCGAGCAGAAGCGCATCGTTGCCCGGCTGGAAGAGCTCCTGCCACTTTGTGAAAAGCTCAAGTAAAAATCCCCCTCCGGAAGAAGATAGACATGATTCTGATTGGCATTACTCTTTTGCTGCGGTGCAGTATTAAGAACTATAAATGATGATTATGGTGAACTATTTGAGGCAAACGACAGTGCTGTTTCTGACGGCGGAAAAGAGGTTTTGTATGAAAAGACACCTTGCGTTGATCCTGGCCATCCTGCTGATCGTCCCGGCGCTCTCGTCCTGCGCAGGCAGACCGGCGGAAGAAGCCGCAGCACCGGAGCCCGCGCTTCCGGAATTCCGCTATGTGGGTGAGGGGAGCGCTTCCCGGCAGCTTGAGGATCTGTTTACCACCATCGACCTGCTTGACGCCACGATCGCGGAGCTCACGGCGGAGATGGAGGCCGGGCACGTCACGTCCGCGGAGCTCACGCGGATGTATCTTGACCGCATTGCAGCCTACGACGACGAGCTGAACCTGAACTCGATAACGAACATCAATCCGAACGCTCTTGAAGACGCGGCGGCGCTGGACAGAGAACGGGCGGCGAGAAATATCCGCGGTCCGCTCCACGGCATTCCCGTTATCGTTAAGGACAATATCGATGTTGCGGGAATGGCCACGACGGCGGGCTCCGCGGCCTTTGCGGGAAACATCGCCCAGGAGGACGCCTTTGTCATTAAACGTCTGCGGGAGGCGGGAGCGGTGATCCTTGCGAAGGCCAACATGTCAGAATTTGCCAGGAGAACCGTTGATTCGCACTCCACCTTCGGCGGAAACGTGCACAACGCCTATGATCCGGCAAAAACTTCGGGCGGCTCCTCCGGAGGAACGGCCGTCGCAGTCACCTGCAGCTTCGCCGCGGCCGGCCTCGGGACGGACACCGGCGGCTCGATCCGTTATCCTTCTGCCTTTGCGAATCTTTACGGCCTGCGTCCCTCGAAGGGCCTGACCTCCACGGACGGGGTGTTTCCACTGACGGCGACCAACGACACGGTCGGCCCCATGACCAGGACCGCGGAGGACCTTGCCGTTCTGCTCGAGGTCATCGCCGGGACGGATGAGAAGGACGATTATACTCTGGAGGTGGACGCAGACGCCCTGAAAGGGGACGGATATCTGGACAACTGCAGGGCGGACGGACTGCAGGGCATGCGCATAGGCATACTCACAAATTCGTTCACCTACCATCCCAATGAGGAGTTTCAGACGCAGCTTCAGGAGTATCTGGACCAAACGGGACTGTCGGAGGAGGAAGTGGTCGTCTATACACCCGGCGAGAACGTCCGGGATATGGTGAACCGGGCCAGGGAAAACCTCATCAAGGCGGGAGCAACGATCGTCGATATATCGGAGGAGCTTTCCGACGAAATGGTAGAATCGCTCTATGAGGATATGGAGTTACCGAGCACGAGCGTCTATGACATGGACGCTTACCTGTCGGGAAGGCCGGACGCGGCCTACGCCAGCATCCGCGAGCTTGCAGATTCAGGAAATCCGGAAGCTTCGGACAGCGTCATTTATTCCTACATGGATACCTTCTTTCCGGCAGATGAGGAGGAAGAAACCGCCCAGGGCGCCGAAAGCGGCGAAGAGGATGCGGAGGAGGACGCAGAGGAGCCAGAAAGCCCTTACAGCTATGTCACCGAAGACGGATACGCGCGGCCTCCATACTGGGAGACGTACCTTGACACCAGGGAGACGGTTCAGAAGATCCTGGAGGAAAACGACGTTGACGCCGTAATGTACCTTGAGTTTTTCAACGTCCCTCCGGACGACGCGACGGCGGAAGAAGATATCTCAATGAATTACGCGGGCTATACCGTCCTGTACCCGATCTATATGGGCTTCCCCGAGATCATGATCCCCATGGGCTTTTCCGAAGCGACGGAGGAATATCCCACCGAGTTCCCGATGGGGCTCTCGATCTTCGCGGGCTTCGGGAAGGACGACACGCTGGTGCAGATCGCCTTCGCTTACCAGCAGCAGGCGGGAAGCCTGATCCGCCGCATGCCGGAAAGCACACCCGCGCTCAGGGATGAAAAGCTCAACGGTTTTCTTGAAGCGCTTATGGAAGCGGCCTATTCCATAGATACTTCCGGCTTTTCCGGCGCTCTTGCGGGTAAGGCGGGAATGATGGAAACCGCGCTGAGAAAGGCGGCGGATGCGGACATGAACGATCCCTATGCCGTTTATGAAGCGGCTGCGGCGCTGGCGAGAGCCTATGACAGACTGTTGGAGGAGCTTGAGACGAGGTGATCCGTCCGCGTTCCGGTCATTGGCGGTCCGAGAGCAGCAGTACAGAACAGATCCCGTGCAGTTCCGGTTCTTCCGGTCCCGCACGGGATCTCTCTGCTTTTCCCGTGGTTTTTCTCTTGCTTTTTTCCGGCGGCTGATATATAGTGTGCGGGTGCGAATTTCGGCACTGAGGAGTTCGGGCTCTAAATCCTCCTCATTAAATAACAAAACCAAGGAGAAAAAGAATATGAAGCGTCCTGAGAAATCCGGGATTATGGCGGAGCTTACTCTGCTCCTGCGCAGCATCCCGTCGCTGACAGTCGCGTTATTTATCGTTGCCACAATCACCATGAACCTGCTTGCGAACAAGAGCCTCCATGTGCCCTTTTCCTGGCTGGCGCTGGATTGTGGAATTATTGTTTCCTGGATCGTATTTCTGACGATGGACATCACCACCAGGCAGTTCGGTCCCCGGGCCGCCAACCTGCTCAGCGTCGTGGCGATTGCGGTGAATCTCGGGATGTGTCTGGTTTTCTTTGTCGGAAGCCGGCTCCCGGGCGTGTGGGGAGAGTCCTGGGTGGAAGGCTCTGAGGCTGTCATCAACACCGCGCTGGACCATACCTTCGGCGGAACCTGGTACGTGCTTCTGGGCAGCTCTGTCGCCTTCCTGGTGTCCGCGCTGGTCAACAACTTCCTGAACTGGCGGATCGGCCGGGCTGTGGAGCGGCAGGGACACAGGAGCTTCGGCGCCTTTGCAGCCAGAAGCTACATCTCTACTTTTGCGGCCCAGTTTGTGGACAACCTCACCTTTGCCCTGATCGTCAGCCACCGGTTTTTCGGCTGGACTTTGCTGCAGTGTTTCACCTGCGCTGTCACCGGCGCGGTGGTGGAACTGCTCTGTGAAGTGATCTTCTCGCCGATGGGCTATCGGATCGCCTGCAGCTGGCAGAAGGACGGCGTGGGCGAGGCCTATCTCCGGCGCTACAGCCCCGCCGGTATTGCGGCATGAGGATCCTGATTACCGGGAGCAGCTCCGGCATCGGTCTGGCCTGTGTCCGGCAGTTCCTCGCGGAGGGGCACAGCGTGACCGGCTTCGATGTGAAGGACGCCGCAATCCGGCATCCGCAGTACCGGCACTATGTGCTGGATATCCGGGACCGGGCATCGTATCCGGACCTGGAGCCGACCGAGATTCTGATCAACAACGCCGGTGTACAGAACGCGGAAGATATCGATGTGAACCTGAAAGGGACCATCGCCGTGACCGAGCATTACGGGATCCATCCGGGGATTATTTCGGTACTGATGATCGGTTCGGCCAGCGCACATACCGGTTCGGAGTTTCCGGAATACGCAGCCAGCAAGGGTGGTCTGCTCAGCTACACGAAGAATGTGGCGCTGCGGATTGCGGCTTACGGAGCCACCTGCAACAGCCTGGACTTCGGGGGTGTTCTGACCGAGCTTAACCGCCCCGTGATGGAGGACCCTGTCCTCTGGGAGCAGGTCATGGCGGAGGTCCCCCTGAAACGCTGGATGACAGCGGAGGAGGCTGCCGAGTGGGTCTGCTTCATGGCGGTGAAAAACCGTTTCTGTACCGGCCAGAACATCCTGATCGACGGGTTGGAGGCCGGGAAAGCAAACTTCATCTGGCCTGAACAGTAAGAAACGGACCGCGTCTGCCGGGTTAACGGCGGATGCGGTCCTTTTTTGTTATCGTTACGGTTCTGTGCCCTGTCAATGTCCGGCTCCCGAGGCCTGCCGGATCTCTTCGATGGTGCCGTTCTCCATCAGCTCGATGAAGATCTTCACGATCGCCGGGTCGAACTGACTGCCGGCGCCCTTCAGCAGCTCGGCCTTCGCTGTCTCGACGTCCATGGCTTCCTTATAATGCCGCTTGCTGACCAGAGCGTCAAACACGTCCGCAACGGCGATGATCCTCCCGATCTCAGGGATATCCTCTCCGGCCAGACCATTGGGATAGCCGGTTCCGTCATAGCGCTCATGATGGTACTTCGCGCCCTCGGCCAGATAGTCCATCGTTTCAATCGCCGCGAGGATGTGACCGCCGATGGAGGTGTGCTCCTTGATCTCGCCGTACTCCTCCCGGGTCAGCTTCCCTTCCTTCTTCAGGATCAGGTCCGGGATCCCGGTCTTCCCGACGTCATGGAGCAGCCCTGCCCGGTAAACCTCGTCCACGCTCTTCTCGTCATAGCCCATCGCCGTCGCGAGCGCCCGGCTGTAACCGGCGACGCGGACGGAGTGACCTTCGGTAATCTCGTCCTTTGCCTCGATAATGTTGACGATAGCAAAGATCGACTCCAGCGCGAGTTCCTGGTATTGCCTCGTCTTCTCCTCGACGGCGGTCTGCAGATGGTGCTGCAGATCGTCCAGCTCGAGAATTCTCCTGAGCCGCAGTTCCAGAATCCCGGGGATGATCGGCTTGTTGATGAAATCGCTGGCGCCCATGTTCAGGCACTGTATCTCCTCCGCCGTCTCCTGGTTCGCCGTCAGGAACACCACGGGTACCGTCTCACAGCCCGGAATCTGCCGCAGCTTTGCCATTGTCTCCCGGCCGTCCATGCCGGGCATCATCAGATCGAGCAGGATCAGATCCGGCCGGTTCCTTTCGATAAACTTCAGCGCCATTTCGCCGCTGATGGCAAGCTGCAGAGCATAGTCCTTCTCCAGCACGCTCCGGATGATCTGAAGGTTGGTACGGTCGTCGTCCACCGCCAGTATGGTATGTTTCTTCATTTTCTCACCTCAAGCTGTCTGACCATCTCTTCCAGGCTGTCATAGTCAAAATTCCTGCAGCACTCCAGCATTTTATCCAGTTTTTGCTCCAGTTCCTCCGGATAGTTCTTTTCCCGAAGCGACTCCAGCAGTTCCTCCGCATGCAGATAATCCATCTGCTCACAGGCCGTCTTGATCTGCGCGATCACGCCGGAATCCATTTCATCGGCGTGTTCCGCATCCGTCCTCTCCGCCTGCCGGAGATACTTGTCGACGTATTTCCCGACGTTTTCCACCATTTGCTTCAGATCTGCCGTGAACTGCGGGAACTGTGCACGGATCTTCTCCCAGTCCCCCGCTTTTCCGGCGAGCTCGAGCTGATAGGCCTCCTCGCCCAGGTCGTTTGCGCCGACGCCTCTCGACGCGCTCTTAAGGGCGTGAACCTGAATCGTGAAGTTCTCCAGATCCTGATGCTCATACAGCGTCGGGAGCAAGTTTTCCTTCTCCAGGATATCGTCATAATAGGTCTTCAGGATGTTGTGATAAATCTCGATGGAGCCGCCGTAGGATTCGATGCTGCTGCGCATGTCGATGCCGTTGATGAAGTCCCGGACTTCCTTCGGCTGCTCTTCCGCATCGTCATCATCAGGGATCGCCGCGGCCGGGGGCTCTTTCTCCGTCTCGACGTGCGGGGCCTCCTCTGCTTCTGTCTCTCCTCCGTCCGCGGGGGCCTCGCCGAGCAGCGCCTTCAGCAGAAGCATGTTCTGTGACAGCAGCGCATTATTCTGTTCCAGCAGCTGCTCCAGCATTCCGCCGTCCTGTTTTGCAGAGAGCCGAATCGGGGCGAAGCCCGGTGCCGAAACGGCCTCTCCGGCTGTATTCCGGGACGCAGCCGGCTTTTCGGAGGCTTTCTTTCCCTTCTCGTTGGCGGCATTCTGACGGACCGCCTTTTCCAGATAGCCCTTCGGCGCCTTGGACTGGATATACTTCTTGATGACCCGGTGCAGCTCGCGCATCTCGATGGGCTTGGCTACAAAGTCGTCCATCCCGGCTTCCAGGAACTGTACCTTCGCATCGCTCATGGCGTTGGCGGTCAGGGCGATGATCGGGACCTTTCTGTAGTATTCTCCCTCCAGCCGCCGGATGTATCTCGCCGTCTCGATTCCATCCATCTCGGGCATCATGTGATCCATGAAGACGGCGTCGTAGCGGTTCTTCTTGATCATCTCGATGGCCTTGAAGCCGCTGGTGCAGAGGTCGATCTTCATCTGATAGGGAAGCATAAGTCCCTGCGCCACCTGCAGGTTGGTCGTGTTGTCATCGACGACCAGAACGTGTGCATAGGTCAGGGGGATGATCTGGGAGCGGTCAAAGCTCTTCTTCTTGATGCTGCTGACGATCTCTTCGCCGTTCAGGGCATTGATGAGCTGCAGCGTGATCAGCGGGAGCTGGAGCTGCTTATAGTCCATATAGGAGCCCTCGGCGTGCTCGTCATTGTCCAGGATCAGAAGAATATTGTTGTGCGGGAACATGAACTCGATCTTTTCCCGCAGCCCGTTGAATATCTTTCGCCGGATCAGAACATGGGTCATGCCCTGAAAGTCGCGGATACGGTCGACCTCGCGGCAGACCTCATAGCTGAGGCCCAGATTTTCCGCTGCCCGGGAGAGGCTGAAGATCAGGCTTTCGTTCTGCTCGCAGATCAGAAGCCGGATGTTCTTATCCTTTACTTCGCCCAGGGGCACATAGTGGGGAATCCGCTGGACGACGCGGACGGTGAAGGTGCTCCCCTTCCCGTAGACGCTGGTGACGGTCAGGTCGCCGCCCATCAGCCGGGCGAGATTCCTGCTGATGGCGAGACCAAGGCCGGAGCCTGTGGTCGCCCGGTTTTTCTTCGTATCCACCTGCGAGAATGTCGCAAAGAGCTTGCCGAGGTCCTCCTCCTTGATGCCGATTCCGCTGTCCCGCACGTCAAAGACCAGCTCATAGCTGTCTCCGTCCAGGAATTTTCCTCTCACACAGAGATCGATGTAGCCCTCATGCGTAAACTTGACCGCATTTCCGATCAGATTCATGAGGATCTGCTTCAGGCGGATATCGTCACCGACCAGGTGATTGGGGAGATTCGGATCGATGTCCATCACGAAGTAAACCGGCTTGCCCGCAAGGCGGACCGAAATGACGTTGCTGATATCCATCAGCAGAGAGGGCAGCATGTATTCGACGTCCGAGATCTCGAACTTGCCGGTCTCGATCTTGGAGAAGTCGAGGATGTCATTGATGATGCCCAGCAGGCTGCTGCCGGAATTCTGAATGGTGCTGATGGAACTGAGGATATCCTTCGGCAGGTCCTTCCCGAGCAGCACCTCGCTGATCCCGACGATGGCATTCATCGGGGTGCGGATCTCATGGCTCATGTTCGCAAGGAAGGCGCTCTTTGCTTTGCTTGCGGCTTCCGCAGCTTCCGCGGCGTCGCGCAGCTGCTCCTTGACGTCCTCTTCCTCCTGGACATCCGAAACCAGCAGCAGGATATGCCCTTCTCCCTCGCCGAAGAACCCGCACTGCACCAGCTTCCAGCGTGCCTCTCCCTCTGCGTTCCGTATCCGGCAGCGGATCCGGTGCCTGCGGTTTGCGTGAAGAGCCTCTGTCAGGCTGTCGGGCAGCAGGGTGGGGAGAAGCTCTGCGCTCTCCGGAAAGTCACGGTTGTTTTCGATCAGTTTCTGAATGCCGTCTTCATAGTTTTCGGCGCACGCAGTCAGAAAAACAGCCGTTCTCTCTTCTCTGCGCTCCGGCAGCGCCCGAAGCTTTCCGCTCCCAAGATCAAGAAGATCCGTCTCCTCATATTGACCTGTCACGACAAAACGGCAGAATTCTTCCAGAACCGCGGCTCTCATTTCCGCATTCTGAAGAAGCGTCTGCTCTCCGTTCCCGTCCGTGAATGTCCCTGCCCGTCCGTAATTCTGTTCCATGAATTCGTCTCCTGTATGACGGTGTTACAATATGCATATTACGCATATAGATAATCATAATCGTGCAGATAATCTGCAATAATATATTATTATACAACGGGATTCAGTTCCTGTCCACATGATAAATTTAAATCATTCATTAAATATCTTTAATCTGTTACTCTGCAAAATCGGAAGATGGAACCAGCGGCACCGTGCATACAGATCCTTCTCTTCCTCTTTCGGATCCCGCCCGAAACAAGCCTCTTAGGGCTTGCGCAAAGGCCCGATAGAGAGTATAATGAGATAACCTGACTGGCCGTGGCGTCATACCTCTGCGGTCCAGTATTTCCGCTCCGCCGACAAGCGGCACGGGGCGGACCAGATTGCATGGAAAGGGCGGAGATGCCTGTGAATAACCAAACGGTCTGCCGGCTGCTCTGCCTCCTGTTGATCGCTGCGCTGCTCTGCGGCCTCTGTGCCTGTACAGGGCCGGAGAGTCCGGGACAGGAGGAAGAAGTGACATCAGCCCCGGTCAACACCGCCGGCGGCATTCCCGCAGACGCGGAGGGCAGACTCGGCTGGATCCGGGACAAGGGTGTGCTGCGTGTCGCGACAGAGCCCTATTTTGCACCACAGGAGTTTATTGACAGCTCGCAGTTCGGACAGGATCGCTTTGTCGGCGCAGACATGGAGATGGCGCGTCTGATTGCCGACCGCATGGGCGTCCGGCTGGAGATCGTCCCCATGGCGTTTGCAAAAGTGCTGACCGCCGTGGCGGACGGTGAGTGTGACCTTGCCATTTCGGCCCTCGCCTATACGCCGGGCCGCGCCGAGACGGCAGAGCTCTCCAAGGGCTATCACTTTTCAGCTGATGAGAGCGGAACCGGAATCCTGATCCGCACGGTGGATGAGGAGCGTTTTGCCTCCCTGGATGACCTGAAGGGCTGCCGGATTGCGGCCCAGCGCGGCTCCATTCAGGAGTCGGTCTTTGCGGACCATGTGTTCAATTACCGCTCCTTCCGGCGTTTACCTACGGTGCGCGATCTCTATACCCTGCTGCGCAGCGGCCAGGCGGACGCTGCCGCCGTCGATATTGAGACGGCGCAGACCTATGTGGCGGAGAATCCCACCAGCGGACTGATGCTGATCCCCGGACTCAGCTTTATGCCGGACTCAGACTACGGCGGTGACCGGATTGCCGCACGAAAAGGTGAGGTCCAGCTCATTGACTATGTCAACGGCATCATCGACGAGCTTCTGGAATCCGGACAGTACGAGCAATGGTTTGATTATTATACGCTGTATGCCAAATGGCTCGAGTCGTAGGGAGGAGATGCCGATGAAAACCTGGAAAATCTGGCAGATCTGCCTCTTTACTCTGTTCTGCCTCCTGCTCAATTTTGCGGGAAACAGCCTCAGCATGCTGTTCCAGCTGCCGGTGTGGCTCGATTCTTTCGGAACCGTGCTCTGTGCCTGGATCCTTGGTCCCGTCTGCGGGGCTTTTGTCGGCATAACCAGCAACCTGATTCTCACTGCTGTCACCCCGACCTCCTTCGCTTACGGTCTCACCAGTATTATTCTGGCTGTCGCCGTAGGCTACGGTGTACGGCGCAAGGCATTTGACAGCTTTCTGGGCGCGCTTCAGCTCTCCCTGATCACGATTCTGGCCTCTTTCGCCGTCTCCTCTGTCGTCAACGCCTTTCTGAAGTACGGCTGGACTGGCAACCGTTTCGGTGACGCTGTGATTGAATACCTGACCGAGCTCGGCCTGCCTTTCCGTATGAGCGCAGCCGTCGGTCAGCTCTATCTTGAGTTTCTGGACAAGCTTCTGACCATCCTGTTTCTGTTCGCCTGCATCCGCCTCGGGCATCGTCTGCTGTACCGTATGCAGCATTCCCGCCATTGGACTGATTCTTCCGGTCCGGATCCGAAAGTCTCCGCGGATAAGAACAGCTCAGGCGTCAAAACGGCAGTCATGCTGCTGGTGGGGGGGAGCCTCCTCCTGACCCTTTCTGACAGCAGCGCCATGGCCGCCCCCTATGAGAGCAAAGAGAACTACAACGACTATATCCAGACCATCTACAGCAGCAGCAACGGCCTGCCCTGCGGCGAGGCAAACGATATCGCCCAGACCACCGACGGCGTCCTGTGGGTCGGCACCTATGCCGGTCTGTACCGGTATAATGGAAAGGAATTCCGGCAGCTCGACAGCATGAACATTGTCCGTAACGCCAACTGCCTCTATGTAGACGAGGAGGGTCGGCTCTGGATCGGTACAAATGACAACGGCCTCGCCATCGCCATCAACGAGAAGATCGTCAATGTGATTGATGAAGACAGCGGTCTTCCCTCCAACTCAGTCCGTTCCATCGTCCGCGGAAGCGACGGCTACTACTATGTCGGGACAAGCTCCAGCCTGCAGATCCTGACGATGAACGGCGGCCTCAGAAGACTCGGCACGCTGAGTGAGATGAACTACATCTCCTGCCTCTCTTCCGACAGCCGCGGCAACGTCGCGGGGGTCTCCTCCAACGGGCGTCTCTTCCTGCTGAATGGTGGTCAGATCCTCTGCTCTCTCCAGCTTGTCGAGGAGGCCGACCAGTATAACTGCTGCAGGTTTACCCCGACCGGCAGTCTGATTGTCGGGACGACGTCGAACCGTCTCCTGACCTTCCGGGTCGCCGACGGCTTTCTCGAGCAGACGGATGAGAGGATCTGCGAAGGCTTCAACAACATCGACGATCTGTACTTTACGCCGGCCGGTGAAATGTTTGTCTCGGCCGACAACGGCATCGGCTATGTGGACCCGGACGGCGTTTTCCGGAGCATCAACACCAACGAATTCAACAACTCCATCGACCGCATGCTGATGGACTATCAGGGGAACCTCTGGTTTACCTCCTCGCGCCTGGGTCTGCTGCGCCTGGCCCCTTCCTCCTTCCGGGATATCTACAGTGTGGCCGGCATGCCGAACCGGGTCGTCAACGCAGTAGAGAAGTGGCAGGGCAAGTTCTACTTCGGTACCGACAAGGGGCTCGACGCTGTTGACGCCGAAACCGCATTGCGGGAGACCGATACGCTGACCGAGCAGTTCGACGGCGTGCGCATCCGCTGCCTGCTGACGGATTCCAGAAACTGTCTCTGGATCTGCACCTACGGAAAAGGCCTGGTTGAGGTCTATCCCGACGGCACCCAAAAACACTATAACGAGGCAAACGGCAGCTTCGGAGACTGGGCGCGTGTGGTAAAGGAACTCTCGGACGGCACCATTCTTGCCGCAGGCGACTCCGGGCTCAGCTTTATCCGGGATGATACCGTCACAAAGACCATCGGTCACGCGAACGGGCTCATCAACTCCATGATTCTGTCCGTAACGGAGCTCTCGGACGGCACGGTCATTGCCGGAACCGACGGAGACGGCCTCGCCGTGATCCGGGACGGCGAAGTCGACCGCATGCTGACACGGAGAGACGGGCTGAGTTCCGGCGTCATTCTGCGCACCGTCGCCGATACCAAATCCGAAGGCGTCTTCCTGGTGACCAGCAACGGGCTGTGCTTCCTGGAGGAGGATTTCAGCATACGTCAGCTCGACCGATTCCCGTACTTCAACAACTACGATATCTGGGCCGAGAACGAGGATACCCTCTTTGTGATGAGCAGTGCCGGCCTCTATATTGCAGACCGCGACGGATTGCTCGCCACAGATGAAGACACCGAGTTCCACTGGCAGCTTCTCGACGTCCGCTCCGGTCTGAACAGCTCGCTGACTGCCAACTCCTGGTCGTACTACGACACCGACGGGACGCTGTATCTCCCCTGCGACACGGGCGTCTTTGCCATGGACGCCGACGATTATGCAACCGTGCTTCCTGCGTATCGCATGACCATCCCCTATATCCGCCTGAACGGCACGGAGTATAAAACCGAGCGGAATGTTCCCATCGAAGTCAGCAGGGGTATCACCCGTATCGAGCTGGTGCCCGAGGTACTGAACTACTCTGTTCAGGTTCCCAACATCGGCTACTATCTCGAGGGCTTCGACAGCGAGTGGACCGTCATGCCTCAGACTGCCCTGAACACGATCGTATATACGAATCTCCCGGCAGGGAACTACAGCCTGCATCTGGCGGTGTTTGACAGCGACGGCAAGGAGGTCGTAGCCGAGCGCCTCTTCCAGCTCAACAAGAGTGAGAGTTTCCACGAAACCCTGCTCTTCCGCATCTATCTCTTCGGCGTCCTTCTTCTGATGGTTGTGTTTGCCGCAGGTCTGATCGGCTCCAGCAGCTATGAGTCGATCAAGCGGCAGGCCGAAATGGGCAACCAGGCCATCATGGCGATTGCCCGCGCTGTCGACGCAAAGGATCCCCGTACCAGTCAGCACTCTGAGCGTGTTGCAAGGTATTCCAAACTGATCGCAACCGCCATGGGCATGAAAGAGCGGGACTGCGAGAACATCCGGAAAGCGGCGATGATGCACGACATCGGAAAGATCGGGATTCCGGACGAGGTTCTGAAAAAACCGGGGCGTCTGACAGAGGAAGAATACGCTCAGATGAAGACCCACACGACCAACGGAGCGGAAATCCTCAAGGACATCACCCTGATCGATCATGTTGTGGACGGGGCGCTGTATCATCACGAGCGTCCGGACGGACGCGGCTATCCATACGGCCTGACGGCAGATGAGATTCCGGAATACGCACGGATCATCGGCGTCGCGGACGCTTTTGACGCCATGACGGCCAACCGTGTCTACCGCAAGCAGATGGATTTCGGCTATGTTGTCAACGAGATGCGCAAAGGCCGCGGCACCCAGTTTGATCCGGAAGCAGACGACACCCTGCTGCGCCTCATTGAGAACGGAACCATCGATCTGTACAAGATTTACGGCGTCAGCCCCGAGGAGGCAATCAAGCAGAGCGCGGAAGGCAGCGCTGAGGATCTGGAAGCCAAAGCCCGGGCGGAAGCCGAGAAGGAGGCCGGGAAATGAAGCGACGTTATCTTGCCGCAGGGCTTACCTGTATTATGGTTCTTCTGGCCTATTACGGCATATTCATCTACCGGCAGTCCGGTGCCGCCTCCGAGAAGCTCAAGGTCGGTTTTATCTTCGAGAACGACGAGAGCACACCGTACACGGCAAACTTCGTTCTGGCACGGGACGCACTGATGAAGGAATATCAGGACAATATTGAGATCATCACGCTGAGCAACGTCCGTGCCACAGAGAGCGATGAACCTCTGCATGAGCTGATGCGGCAGGGCTGCAGGATCATCTTCACCAATGACTACAGTGATGTCTTCGTCCATGTGGCATCGGAACATCCGGAGACCGAGTTCTGCATGGTCTCCTCCGCCTCACTCCATGATCTTCCCGACGTGAAAAACTTCCACAGTTTTAACAGCCAGATCTATCAGGGCCGCTACGTCACCGGCGTCATCGCCGGTAAGAAGCTGCGCCAGCTGCTGGACACCCGGCAGATCACACCGGACCAGGCGCTGGTGGGCTTCGTCGGCGCAAATCCCGTCCCGGAGGTCATCTCCGGCTCCACCGCCTTTCTCCTCGGTGTGCGGAGCGAAGCCCCCGAGGCACGCATGAAGCTGCGCTACACCGGGAGCTGGTGTGACTACTCAAAGGAGAAAGCCTGCACCGAGACGCTGATACGTGAGGGCTGTATTGTGATCTCGGCACACACAAACACGATCGGACCTGCCGTGGCCTGTGAGCAGTCTGTAAATAAGGTCTTTCTTGTCGGGTACAACCAGAGTATGATGGATGTGGCGCCGGACAGCACGCTCGTCAGCCTCCGTACCAACTGGACCCCGTATATAACCGCCGCGGTAGATGCCGTGCGTCAGGGAAAGCCCATCGAAAAGATCGTTGACGGAACCGCCCGCGGCAACGATGTCATGGCCGGCTTCGACAAAGGCTGGGTGGAACTGATCGAGCTCAGCACTACCCTTGCCGCTCCCGGCACGCAGGAGAAGGTAGACGAGCTGATCCGCGCCTTTGGCAGAGGAAGCCTCGAGGTCTTCGAGGGCAACTATACCGGTACCGATCCCGACAATCCCCTCGACATCATCGATCTGAATACTCCCTATGAGGAGAACGCGACCTCCTCCGCGGCGACCTTCCACTATATCCTGGACGGTGTTGTGGAAGTGGAGACCGACGAGGAAGACGCCGCCTGATCCCAGCCGGTCTCCGGAGAGAGTCCCTCTGCAGAGACAGGACTTTCTGACCGAATATCTGCAATCCCTCCCGGGGATATATCCTGTTCGTTTTTCGCCGTGAGCAGAATAATTTTCCGTTGCACATTGGGTTAGCTTATGTTAAGATAGCCGGTAGTTATTTTGATTTATTTCAGTCATATAAACACACAGCAGGAGGAGAGAGACTATGGAACATAAAATGAGACTGGTAACCAGGAGTGACTTCGACGGCCTTGTCTGCGCCATGATTCTGCGGGAGCTGGACATCATTGACGACATCAAGTTTGTCCATCCCAAGGATGTGCAGGACGGCAAAGTAGAACTCAGCGAGAACGACATCACCACCAACCTTCCTTTTGACCCCCGCGTGGCACTCGCGTTCGACCATCACGAGTCGGAGCTCAGCCGCCTGAAGGCGACCGAGACCGATACCGAGGGAAAGCTGATCATCGACCCGGATGCCCGCAGCGCGGCCCGTGTGGTCTATGATTACTACGGCGGTGCCAAGACGCTCACCCGCATCAGTGACGAGCTGATGATCGCGGTGGACAAGGGAGACAGTGCGGACTTCACCGCGGACGAGATTCTGCACCCCACCAGATGGGTCCTGATGAACTACCTGATGGATCCCCGGACCGGTCTGGGGCGTTTCCGCGACTTCCGTATCTCGAACTATGACCTGATGATGGAGCTGATCAGCTACTGCATGAACCACAGCATCGACGACATCCTTGCCCTCCCCGACGTCAAGGAGCGCGTGGATCTCTACTTCAGGGAGGCGGATCTCTTCAAGGAACAGCTCCAGCGCATCGCAAAGCTTCACGGCAAGGTCGTCGTGCTGGATCTGCGCAACGAGGAGATCATCCATGCCGGCAACCGCTTCATGGTTTACGCTCTCTATCCCGAGGCAGAGATTTCGGTCCATGTGGCCTGGGGCTTCCGGAAGCAGAACACCGCGGTCATGATCGGCAAGTCCATCGTCAACAAGGCCTCCCAGGCCGATATCGGAGCGCTCTGCCTTTCCTACGGCGGCGGCGGACACCGGAACGCCGGTACCTGCCAGCTGGACAACGATGTGGTGGACGAGAAGCTCCCGCTCATCATCGAGGCTCTGAACATCTGAAAAACCCCCGGCTGATCCTCGGCCGGTATGTAAACAAGGGGCTGTAAAAAAAGATGCAGCCCAAAGTTAGAACCAGGAGTTTTCTCCTGGTTCTAATCTTTTGAAAAACTGTCTTCTCGAAAAGATGAACCGTGAAGTGCTATTCTACCACGGCTTTGAGATTGGGCTTCGAGAAGAAATATGCTGAGCATCTTGAAGTCTGTGGGGAGAGCAGGAACAGCTACTCCAAAACGGATCAGGATGCGACATTCATGCGGCTGAAGAAGGATTATATGGGGAATGATCAACTGCTCCCAGTCTACAACATGCAGATTGCAGTATGTGAAGAGTATATTGCCGCTATTACAGCCGAGCAGTACGCATCAGATATGGATTGCTTTATTCCGTTGATGGAGAAATTCTGCAAACAATATGGACATTATCCCAAGTATCCCGTTGCCGATGCTGGATACGGTTCTTACAGCAACGATCTCTGCTGTGAAGAACATGGCATGGAAAAATACATGAAGTTCACCATGTACGAGAAAACGGTAAAGGACAAGAAATACCGGGATGATCCTTACCGTGCAGTAAACTTTCAGTGAAACCAAGACGGCACACTGATGAGATCCCTCTATTTCGGAATCTCAGCCCTCCGTCATTGGCTGTTTTTTTTACAGCCCCAATGATTGCAGATTGGTCTTATTCTGTAAGAAGCCAGTCGATCAGATTTTTCGACTTGATACCCTCATAGCTGGTTTCCAACCCGGGATCCAGAGACAGCACGATCTTCTCATAGTTGTCTCGAACTCTCTGCAAGGGAGTCAACTCACGTTTGCGAACATCTTCACTGGTCATGGACTCTGTGACCTGGATATAGATCTTCTCATCTGCATTCGAGGCAATGAAGTCAATTTCGGCGTTGTCGATCTTTCCGATGGCCACATCATATCCGCGGCGCAGGAGCTCGAAATAAACGATGTTCTCCAGCACATGTCCAGAATCCCGGTCCCGGAAGCCCAGCAGGTAATTTCGCAGACCAATGTCGACAATATAATACTTCCCAAGCGTCCGCAGGAACTCCTTGCCCTTGATGTCAAAACGCTTGACCTCATAAAAGATGTAGGATTCCAACAGAGCACTTACATAAGCTTGGACCGTATGGGCACTGGGGGCATTCTTCCGCGACCCTCCTTCCAAAAGGCCTTCGTTGACCAGCGTGTTCCCGATCGAGTACGCGGACACTGTGCTCCCAATGTTGTCGGCAAGGAACAGAATGATCTTACGGAGTAGAACCGGATCGGTGATCTGACGTTGCCCGCGGCGCTTTTCCCGCTCCAGAATATCACGAACCACGACTGTAGAATATATGCCGTCTAAAAGCGCCAACGCACGCTCCTGCTCTAAGCCGACATCGGCAATTCCGGGCATGCCGCCAAAGCGCAGATAGGCGTCAAAGATTTCCCGGAGTTCGTAGCGTTCACCGTTCTGATCAACCGCCTGCTTCCTTGTCCCGCCCAAAGAGCTTGTCGTTTCCCGCAATTGAAAGCCGTAGAAATCCATGAACTCCCAAAAGGAGAGCGGCAGCATTTTGATCTCGACGCAGCGCCCCGAAAGATAGGTTGCATACTCCGATGAAAGCAGATACGCGTTGGAGCCTGTAATGTAGATATCACAGTCAAGATCAACGCGGAACGAATTGACCGCCTCTTCCCACGCAGAGATACGCTGAAGCTCGTCAAAGAACAAATACATGCGCTTCCCAGGGATAGCCATGGCCTTAACATGATTATACAGGCCATCCGAAGTCATGTCCCTGTAATCGTGAGATTCAAAATTCATCTCTACGATCTGTTCTTTGGGCACGCCGGTATCAAGCAGATGTTGGATCATCAGCTTCAGCAGACTGGACTTTCCGCAGCGCCGTATGCCCGTAACAACCTTAACGGGTTCCGCGTCTTGAAAGGCGATCAGTTTATTCAAATAGAGATCTCTGTTTTTATAGACGCAAGAAGAAGACATTGTGACCACTCCTTTGTGCTCACAGTATAGCAAAAGAAAAACACTATGTCAAGTTTTTGCAGTCGATTGCAAAAACTTGACATTGATCGACACTTTTTGCAGTGTTTCTCACGAGAAGGCTCAACAGAAGGCTCAATTGGGCAATGGAAAAACGGAAAAACGGCCCACATTTCAACAATGCAGACCGTTTTTCCATTGTTCCCAATCCTGTCAGACAGATACCCAAATCAGTTTTCTTCAAAACTGTCTTATGAGCACCGCCGTTTCAGTCCGGGGGCATTGTTTATCGTTTACAGAGGCTTTTTTCTGATCTGTTCCTGCAGCTGCTTCATCAGAAGCTCCGGATTGAAGGGTTTGGCGATGTGGGCATTCATCCCTGCGTCCAGGCAGTTGCGCACATCCTCGTTGTAGGCGTTGGCACTCATGGCAATGATGGGCAGGGATTTAAAGCATTCCCCGTCCAGGGCCCGGATCGCCCTCGTGGCTTCATATCCGTTCATGACCGGCATCTGGATGTCCATCAGTACCGCGTCGTAGTAAGCCTCTCCATGCTCCCGGACCAGATCCAGTCCGATCTGTCCGTTCTCGGCCCGGTCTGTCTCCACTCCGTATTGTTCCAGAACCATGGCGGCAATCTCGGCGTTGATGTCGTTATCCTCGACCAGCAGAACCCGGCAGCCGGTGAGGCTGAACCCGTCGTCTGCGGCGTGCTCTTCGGCATCCTCCTCTTCCAGCGATTCCAGCTCAAGCTCCACGGTGAACTCCGAGCCCTCCCTCACGGTACTCCTGACCGAGATCCTGCCGCCCATCAGCTCCACAATCTTCGCTGTGATGGCAAGGCCCAGCCCGGTTCCCTGAATCCGGTTGACGGTTGTTTTTTCTTCACGCGTAAAGCTCTCGAAAATATACGGGAGATATTCATCGCTGATCCCGATCCCGGTGTCGCGGATGATGAAGCGGTAGGTATGTGTATTCCCGGAAGAGGAAGCTCCTCCCTCTCCGGCCGGCAGCTCCTCCGCAATCAGGTCCACCGTTTTTCCGGCCGGTGTGTACTTGATGGCGTTGCTGATGATATTGATCAGAATCTGCTCGATCCGCAGCTCGTCGGCATGCACCCTGCAGTGGCGGACGCTGTCATGGCTGTAGCTGATCAGCAGGGATTTGTTCCGCGCCTGCAGGGCGGTGATGTCCTCGATCCGCCGGAACAGCACATTGAGGTCGCAGGGGGCGCAGTTCAGCTGCATCTTGCCGCTCTCGATCTTGGAGATATCCAGAATATCGTTGATCAGAGACAGCAGAAAATGGCTGGACGAGCCGATCTTGTCCAGGGCATCCGTCACCTTGTCCGGGTCGTCCCTGCTACTTTTGGCAATATTGGTATAGCCTACGATGGCGTTCATCGGGGTCCGGATATCGTGAGACATGTTGGCCAGGAAGTCGTTCCTCGCGCTGGTCCTCGCCTCCGCCACATGCTTTTGGTACTCCAGCTCACGTTTCATCTGGGCGTCGATATTATTTGTGCCGATAATCAGGTGGCGCCCGTTTCTGTCCTCCAGAAGCGTTGCCTTCATGCTGACCCAGAACGGGTCTCCCTCCGTCATCAGGCGGTACTTCATGGTGAAGCTGCCGTCCCGTTCCAGGATGCTCATGACCTTTTCCTTATAGAAGGTGCCCAGGAACCGTTCTCTGTCGTCGCTGAAGATCAGACGGTTCATGTTCTTCCTGCTCACGCTGAAGAAGTTGTCTCCCCTCTTCTCCAGGCCCAGACGGTCATACTCCTTTGTCGCGCTGTACTCCGTAAACCGCTCCGTATCCGGATCGACGATATAGATGCTGAAGTAATCTCCGGCCAGGGCCTGTGCCACCTTTCCGTAGGTGATGCTCTCCTCTGCAGCCTGCCGGTATTCCTCCCCGGTTCTTCGGGCATCCTCCAGGGCTTCCTGTATGGCGCGGTCCCGCTGAATCTCGTCGTCCACATCCTTGAAGCCCATCATCACGCCGATCCGTCCGCCCGGCATGAACACCTTGCCGAAATCGATCCGATAGTGTCTCGCGCCGTTGGACAGGGCACGGAGGAAGCCGACTGAGAATTGATCTTTTGTCTCAAACTGCTTCAGAATATACGGAAGCCCGATCTGCTCCTGCATCCGTTCCTGATCTTCCTCCGCAACCATGGTGGCAACGTATTCTGTTTTGGTATCCGTATAGCGGGCATGGCTCAGGGCGTTGCGGATGGCCTCCGCATGCACCGCGTCCAGGTCCGTATGGTACAGAGAGCTTTTTTCCGTCACCACGTCGCTGATCAGCCACACGGTGTTATAGGCATTGGTCAGGGTCGAGATGACCGCGTCACGGGTTGCCTTGTCCGTCTCCCGCTGCTCCCGCTTTTCCGTGATGTCCGAGACGAACACCACATAGATGCCTCCGTAGATTTTCGTCTCGCAGAAATGACCGTAATCATCTACCCAGCGGATTTTTCCGTCTCTGCGGGTGATGCGGTATTCCGCATAGTCCATCTGATCTGCGCTGCTGCTGATCTGAGAAGCGATGGACACGGAAATCCTGTCATAATCCTCCGGATGAACCATCCCCCTGAAGGTGAAGCCGGTCAGCTCTCTGAATTCTTCCGAATCCGCGCAGCCGTAGATGTCGAACACCGCCTGATTGACGTAGATCAGTTCTCCCGGCTCTTCGGCCTTATAGATAAACAGACCGCCCGGCATGTGTCCGCCGATCTCCTCAATGACCGAAAGAGTATCCTCCGTCAGTTCAAACTTTCTGCCTGCCATAACGCCCTCCGTATGGATCACACTCCAAATATCGGTATCGGAAGTCGGGAATCAGCTGTCACTCAGCGCACGGAGAGTCTCGCGCAGGTTGAGGATTTTCCGAAGATAGGCCGGATAGTCCGCATCCTTCTCTGCCCGCAGCAGCTCTGTCATCTCTGCGGATGTTTCATAAATCGGCGTCAGTCCGAGGTTGCCCGCCACGCCCTTGAGCGCATGGACAGCCTCAAATGCGGCTTTTCTGTCGTCAGCCTCGATCGCCGCGCTCAGCCTGTCAAAATTTGCATCCTTCAGTGCCATGGCGACAAGGCGCAGGTACATGGATTCATTGTTCAGGCAGCGGGTCAGACCGTCTTTGGTATCCACACCAAAGCTTTGAAGCGCATCAATTGTCAACATAAAATCACCTCATTTGGTTTATTTGTTATACAGATCTATGATGGGAGTCTGGTTTCCTTCAGGCCCGGACCAGACTTTCCAGCGTATCAAACAGGACCTCCGGCTGTACCGGCTTCGACAGGTGTGCGTTGAGACCGGCCTGCAGAGAGCGCTGCACATCCTCGTCAAAGGCGTTGGCTGTCATGGCGATGATCGGTATGTTTCCGGCATCCTCTCTGTCCATGGCGCGGATCCTCCGGGTGGCCTCCAGCCCGTCCATCTCCGGCATCCGCATATCCATCAGGATCGCGCAGTACCAGTCCTTCGGGCTCGACTGGAATTTCTCGACGGCAATCCTGCCGTTTTCCGCAATGTCGACCTCCATATCGCGGCTCTCCAGCAGCATCTTCATGATCTCTGCGTTGATCTCGATATCTTCCGCCAGCAGAATGCGTCGGCCTGTCAGGTCCGCTCTGTGCTCATTCTGTGCGGTGGAATTGCTCTTTCGCTTCAGGGTCGACCGGAACTCTTCCAGAACCGCAGCCGCAAAAAGGGGCTTGGGAATGAAGCTGTCCACCCCGGCCTGGACCGCCTCATCCAGGACATCGTCCCAGCGATATGCCGTCAGGATGATGATCGCGGATTCGTTTCCGACGATCGAACGGATCCTGCGGGCTGTCTCCACGCCGTCCATCTCCGGCATTTTCCAGTCCACGAGAATCAGATTATACGGCTCTCTTCTGGCGTGACGCAGCCTGACCATCTCGATGGCCTCCTGTCCGGAAGGGGCGATCTCCGACGCGATGCCCGCCTTCTCGAGGACCAGTCTGGCATGTTCGCAGGCTATGGGGTCGTCATCGATGACCAGCACCGCCATATCACCCGGATGGATTTCTCCCTCCGGACCTGCTTCCTTTCGATCAGAACTGTCGAGCGTCACCGTTACGGTAAAGACCGTGCCCTTGCCTTTTTCGCTCTCTGCCCGGATCTCACCGTTCATCATTTCGACGATTCTCTTTGTGATCGCCATACCAAGCCCGGAGCTGCCGTACCTGTTTGTGGAGGACGAATCCTCCTGGCTGAAGGTATCAAAGACATGCGGGAGATACTCCCTGCTCATCCCGATCCCTGTGTCTGCAATTCTGAAGCAGAGTGTGGACTTCCCGCTGAACTGCGCCGTCCGTTCCACCTGGAGCTCGACATGGCCTCCCGTGGGAGTAAACTTCACCGCGTTGCCCAGGATATTGATGAGCACCTGGCGGAGCTTCATATTGTCTCCGATGTAATAGTCGTCCACTTCACCGATCAGGCGGCACTGGTAGTCCAGACCTTTTTCGGCAGCCTGCCCGCTGAACATGGTGTTGACCGCCTGCAGCAGCTCCGAGAAGGAGAATTCCTCGTTTTTCATGATCATCCGTCCGGATTCTATGCGGGACATATCCAGGATGTCGTTGATCAGCTCCAGAAGGTGGTCTGCAAAGGTGCCGATCTTCTCCAGGTACTCTCTTGTTTTCGCCGGCGTATCCGGATCGTTGAGCGCAATATTGTCAAGCCCAATGATTGCGTTCATCGGTGTCCGGATTTCATGGCTCATACTGGAAAGGAACGCCGTCTTTGCTTTGTTTGCCTGTTCCGCCTCTGTCAGCGCTTCGCTGAGCAGCCTGCTCTGATCCTCCAGCTGCTCCAGTTCCTCCTGCTTTCCCCGGACCTCTGCCTCTGCCTCTGCGGTCTCGCGTTCCAAAAGAAGCATTGAGCTGTGCCTCGTCTGTGCAATGATAAAGGCAAACATGCCCAGCATCGCAAGTACCGTGATCACGGCCTGGATGATGTTTCTGCTGACAATGCCATCGGAGATATAACTGATCTCGTCGCCGATGACGCTCTCCCGGATCAGATAGGTCAGCAGCCAGTCCGTCCCGCTTACCGGGACATAGCTCAGGGTTTCGTGGATCCCGTCATAGGTAAATGACACTTCTCCCTGCTTCCCTGACTGAAAATCACGGACAAATGAGTCAAAGGAATATCCCTGTTCATACTCCGCGTTCTTCATGGCATCCAGCAGGTTCTTATCCGATGACAGACCTCCCAGCACCGTATTGCTGAGCGCGATGCCGTCCATTGTATAGATGTTGCAGAAGGTCGCCCCGTCGCTTCCGGAGTCCATTGACGCACCGGCAAGCATCACCTTCATGTCGATCTCCATAAAGCAGACCGACAGCGTCTTCCCCTCAAACGGAAGATTGACCGGGACAGCGATGACCACTTTCTTTTCCGGCGTGTCCAGATTGAAGATCGAGATCTCCGGCTCCGAGATGGTCTTGTAGTCAAAGGCATATTCGTCAATATTGGTCTGGGTTCCCATCGAGGTGTAGATCAGGCCTTCTGTGTCGACAAATGCGAATTTGTCCAGCTGATACAGCCTCTTCATGCGGGACTGGTAAGCCTACAGATGCGCCTTGTCACTCAGATCATCTTCGGTCAGAAGATCTATCGCAACCAGGATGGTGTCGATGTTGTTCTGGAGATTGTTCTCCACCACCTGCTCCCGGCGTCCGGCCAGCTCGCCCAGATACAGGAGACTGACCGATCGGACTGCCCGCTCGGTATCTCTTTTCGCGCCCTGACCTGTCCAGATCGTCCCGAGAACCAGGAGTAATGCGATGATCAGACTGCAGAGTATTACAAATCCGGCTGTGTTGTTCTTCTTCATATCCTTACCTCAGAGCCCGTCTCTATTCGCTGTACCGACACCTGGATTTCCAAGCTTTTATGGTATCACACGAATCATGGGAAGTCAATTCTTTGATGCAGGAAAGGCAGGAGTTCTGCACTCTCTGTTCAATCCCCGGCGAACACCGTCCCGATATTCCCTGCTCTGCTCCGTGCACACATAAAACCGTATCGGACCCCCATTACCCAATACTGAGAGAACGGGGATCCGATACGGCTTCTGTGTCTGGATATGGGCGCGTCAGCCCTGGCCGACGTCGATGAAGAGATACTTATTTGGAAAATCTTTCTGAGTCAGGATCTTTCCTGTCGTGCGGAACTCCATGTTTTCTGCGATCTTCTGCAGAATCTCCATGTCGTCCTGGCCGCAGATTTCCACAACCCAGCCCTCCTCCGGGTTCGAGAGCAGGATGAAGTTGAAGACATAATCGCGCTCCGGAACATTGTATTCCGGCACCGCATCGAGGTGCTGCGTGGCAGAGAAACGCAGGACGTCCAGATTGTCCCAGTGTTCTTCTGTGATCTCACCGGGTGTCTGGTAGAGCATCAGCATGGCCCCGCCGTCGTTGAACATCGACATCGCATAGGTCTCGATCAGGACCGCCTGCCCCATGTTCTCATAGCGCTTATCGTGATACCGCTCCGGCAGACGGTCCCGGTTCTCCGGCCAGAAGAGTGACTCCGAAGCAAAACGGGTAAACCAGGTATCCATACTGAGCGCTTCCCAGGGATGACAGCCCGGCATGCTCTCCATCACATCGAAAGGCAGCCAGCCGAGTCTGAATTCCACCTCCCGGCTCTCGGGAGTATCAGGGAAGGTCAGCGCCAGCTTGGCATCCTTCCATTCAAGGTAACCGCCTTCATTTTCAGTCCAGTTGATGCGGAAGGTCTCGTCGGCATCGGGGATGCGGGCGGCAAAAGAGAAGAGACCTGCCGCATAGGCTGTGGCGGTAAGCAGGCAGGTGAGCACTGCAGCAATCAGGAAGATTCTGCCTGCCTTTCTGAGGACGGCTTTTCGTCTGTAGTTTTCAAAATTCATCATATTTTCCTCCTCCTGGTACCCAAGGAGATGGCCGGCGGACGAGATGTACTCCTCCCGGATCTCGCCGATCGCGTCAAAGAGCGAATCGCGGTTCAGCATAAGCCTTCCTCCTTCAGGTACGTCATCAGCTTCACTCTGTTGCGGTGAAGCACTGTCTTGATCTTCGGAATGGAAAATCCCGTTCGCTCGGCCAGCTCCTTATGGGAAGCGGCATAAAAGTAGCGTGCCGTGAACAGATCCCTCTCTTCCTGCTTCAGTCCGGCAAGAAATCCGTTGATCGCTGCCGCCAGCTCTTTCCGCTCCAGCTCCCGCTCAGGCTCAGTGCCTCCCGCGAGGCATTCAGCCAGCTCGTCCAGAATCAGCGGGATTTCAGAACCTCCGCGCTTTTCGGCATGCTTTTCCCGGAAGCGGCTGACTGCAAGGTTACGGGTAACCCGCGAAAGCCATGCGGAAAGCTTCCTTGGCCATTCGGGTGGAATCGCGTTCCACGCCTGCATCCACGTGTCGTTGACACACTCCTCAGAGTCCTGGCTGTCCTCAAGAATCCGGTAGGCAACCGAGTAGCACAGCCGGCCGTATTTCGCCTCCGTTTCGGACAGTGCGTTTTCACTGCGCTCCCGAAACAGCGAAAGAATCGCATCGTCTTCCATTGAAGATCCTCCGTTGTGTAAGAACGTTCTCACCTCTTCAGACGCAAAAAAGCGGAGAAGGTTTCAGATGTTTCCGGAAATCCTCAGCTATGACTACCGCTCCGTATCATGGCCGTAAAGCAGCAGTCATTCCTTATTATAACACATGGATGCAAAATTCACAGAGCCTGCCGCTTCGACGAGGAGAAACAGGCTCTGATTGTGCATGTTCTTTTATTCAATTGAGGATCGTATATCCGCTTATGATGAAGAGATCCAACGGTGTGATTTTGAGATCGGCGAACTTCAGAAGCCTGTTCAAGGACTTATGGATGATGAGGAGATAACGACAGAGAGTACACTTCTCACAGCTCCTATTCTATTGAAAGTCAACTTATTTTTCCAACATTGAAGAACAGGTGCAAGTTAAGGGGGTAAATTTAGAAGAATTGCAAAAAATTACCCCCTTAACTTGATATTTTCGGAGAATTCGGATATACTGTCAGCGAGGTGATTCCATGGACATCTATAAACGGGAAAACTATCTTCGCCGCTTGCGCGGTTTTTTCCATGACACCGAAATGATCAAGGTCATTACCGGCGTGCGTCGCTGCGGGAAGTCCTGCCTCATGGCATCTATTGCGGACGAGCTGCGGGAAACCGGCATTCCGGACTCTCAGATCCTCTTCCTGGATCTGGACTCTAAAAAGTATCGCAAGGTCAAAACGCCGGATCAGCTTGACGCCTTGATTGAAGGTGCGGGGACCGGAAACGGGACGATCTATGTCTTTATTGACGAGGTCCAGAACGTAAAAGGGTTTGAGGTAGTCATCAACGCTTACCGCACGGACGGCGGGTACTCGATCTTTATTACCGGGTCGAATTCATATCTTCTGAGTGGGGAGCTCTCGACAAAGCTTACCGGACGGTATATTGAGCTCGAAATGTATCCGCTGAGCTTTGATGAGTATCTGGGTATGAAAGCCTTTATGGGGAAGCCGATTCAGAATAATCTGACCGCGGAATTCGATTCCTACATTCTGGAGGGAGGTCTCCCGAAAGCGCTCCAGTACGACAGCATGGAAGACAAGAGGACATATACGCGCAGCGTCATCTCGGAGATCTTTGAAAAAGATATTCGACAGAGAGTCAAGGTGCGCAACAAGGCTGTCTTTGAAAGCGTACAGACATATCTGCTGAACAACTTCGGAGCGACGACAAGCCTGAACAACATTCTCAAAGATCTGGAAAAACAGGGCATCCATATCAAACGGGAGACGCTGAACCGGTATATCAGGATCCTGGAGAACGCCAAGATCCTGTACCGCTGCAATCGCTTTGATCTGAAGTCCCGCCGTTCGCTGGCCGGGGAGCAGAAGTACTATCTGGCCGACTGCGCTTTTTACTTTGCCATGAACACGGATAACCGCATCAACTACGGTCCGGTTCTGGAAAATATCGTTTATACCTATGCAAGATCCAAGAACTATGCGGTAAGCATTGGCCGAATCGGCAAACTGGAATGCGATTTCATCCTGCGCGATGAGCAAATGCAATATGCTTATGTACAGGTAGCTATGACGATCATGAACAGCCGGGATACCGAAGACCGCGAATACAGGCCGCTGGAACAGATTGCAGACAACTATCCCAAATTTGTCATGACCCGAAGCGACATAATCCAAAAGCGAAATGGGATCCGGCACGTCAATCTGCCGGAGTTCATTCAGACAGAAGGAAGTTTTACCTGAACAGCGCAGTTAAAGGGGCAACTTCTTACAAAAAACGCAAAAGATGCCCCCTTAACTGGCTCTGTTAAAAAGGCGTTCCCTCGAAACCGTATAAAAGGAACATTTATGATTATTCAGACCGGGCAGCGCACAGATATCCCGGCCTTCTACTCCGACTGGTTCGCCAATCGTCTGAAGGAAGGCTTTGTTCTTGTGCGCAATCCCTATAACCCGCAGTCCGTCACGCGCTATGAACTGAATCCGGACGTGGTGGATCTGATCGGCTTCTGCTCCAAGAACCCGGCGCCCATGCTGCGCCACATGGATCTGCTGAAGCCCTACGGTCAGTATTGGTTCGTGACCATCACACCTTATGGAAGGGATATCGAGCCGAGGGTGCCAGACAAGTGTTTTGTCATGGATACCTTCCGCCGCCTGTCAGAGATCGTGGGCGCCGATTCCATCGGCTGGCGCTATGACCCGATCCTGCTCAACGAAACCTGGACCGTCGAGCGCCATACTGAAGCATTCCGTTCCATGGCGGAAACACTGCACGGCTATACCCACACAGCCGTGATCAGCTTCATCGATCTGTATGAGAAGGTAAAGCGAAACTTCCCGACCGCAAGAACCGTCAGTATGGACGACCAGGTCCGTCTCACGGCCTCTCTTGTGGAAATCGGGAGGCGATACGGGATGACCATCAAGCCCTGCGGAGAAAGCAAAGCGCTGGAAGCCCTGGGCGCGGACTGCTCCGGCTGTATGACGGTCAAGACGTTTGAGACCGCACTCGGACAAAACCTGAACGCTCCGCCAAATCCCATGAACAGGAAAGAGTGCGCCTGCTATATTACAGGAGATATCGGCGCATACAACAGCTGCGGCCATCTGTGCCGTTACTGCTATGCGAATGCAGAAAAAGAAACGGTGCTGCGGAACATGCGGATGCATGATCCGAAATCACCGTTTCTGATTGGAAACACCATGCCGGGGGATGTGATCCACCCTGCGAAGCAGGTCAGCTGGATCGACCCGCAGATGCGGTTGGATCTTTGACGCTCATTTGTCTGTTGTACCGGTACGGCGTTTCTGCCGGCTTCTGTCTGCGGATCGGGCTTATCCCTCCAGCCGTCTCCCGTTCATGAAAACTGCTTTCAGGTTGAGCTCTCTGTCGCAGATCAGAAAATCCGCCTTTTTGCCGACTGCAATGGAACCCACTCTGTCTGCGCATCCGATCTGTTTTGCGGGGTTGCACGTTGCGGAGAGAATCGCCTCTTCCTTCGGGATGCCGAAGCTGACCGCGCGCTGCAGACACTGAAGCAGGGTTGCCGCGGAGCCCGCAATGGTTCCGTCCTCCAACCGTGCAATTCCGTCCCGCAGAAAGACTTCCTGTCCGCCGAGCATATACTTTCCGTCCGGCATTCCGCAGCATCGCAGCGAATCCGAGATCAGACAGATCCGTCCCGGGAAGAGCCGGAAGGCCATGCGCACGGTACTCGGATGGATATGCTGCCCGTCACAGATCAGCTCTGCAAAGACGTTCTCCTGCTCCGCTGCTGCCCCGATGACGCCGGGCTTCCGGTGATGGATGGGGGGCATCGCATTGAACAGGTGCGTCACATGGGTCGCGCCCGCGCGGAACGCTGCGCCCGCTTCCTCATAGTCTGCATCTGTGTGCGCTACCGATACCGTGCATTTCTTGGCTGCCTTCTCCGTAAACTCGACCGCGCCCTCCAGTTCCGGTGCCAAGTCGACAATCCGGATCAGCCCTTCAGAGACCTCATACAGCTTCTCAAAAGCTTCCCAGTCCGGATTGCGCAGATAGGCGGCGTTCTGTGCTCCTTTCTTCTTTTCCGAGAAGAAAGGCCCCTCCATGTTGATACCCCGGAGGTTTGCGCAGCCGGCCGGCCGCTCTCTGTTCAGACGCACAGCCGTGAGAAAGGCTTTTACCAGCACCTCGTAGGGAAGTGTCATGGAAGCGGGTGCAAAGGATGTGATCCCGTTTTGTGCCAGGAAGCGGGCCATGCGCACAAGCCCTTCGTAATCGCCGTCTGAGAAGTCCGCTCCGGAATTACCGTGGGTATGGATATCAATCAGTCCGGGAATCACGTCAAGGCCGTTGACGTCGACTCCTTCTCCTGCAGATGGATTTCCCGGCAGAATCTCTGTGAACAGCCCGTTCTCCACACAGAAAGAACCTTTGATAAAATGCTCTCCAAGAAATACATTCGCATTGTAAAATCGCATACGTATTCTCCCTGTCAAAAGAAATGGCCTGGGATGCAGGCCATTTCTTATTTCGCTGCGTTCCGGGTTTCGCGGCAGATTCATCCGGCTCTGCCGCTGCGGTCCCGGTTTCAGCAGAACTTCGCGATCAGTCCTGCAACTTCCTTTGCTGTTTCGCGGGCGATCGGGTAATCCTCTTCCTGCAGCGGATAGAGCGGAGCACGGACACCGCCCGCATCCGGGCCGCCCAGCTCACGGATAATCGCCTTGATTATACCGTACATATTGCCCTGGCCGGAGCACATTTTGTAGATGATCTGGCAGCAGGCATCCTGAATCTCCCGTGCCTCGGCAATTTTTCCTGCCTGTACGAGCTCGTATATTTTTAAATAGAGCTCCGGCATGGCGCCGTAGGTCCCACCGATTCCGCCGATTGCACCCGCCACAAGTCCGGAGAGCAGCTGTTCGTCCGGACCGTTGAAGACGATGGCGCCCTCGTCCCGCCACATCTCGATATCCTGTACCGGCATGGAGGAATTCTTGACTCCGATGACCTTCGGATTCTTCAGCATCGTACGCAGCAGGCTGCTGTTCAGCGCCACGCCGGCGAGCTGAGGAATATTATAGATGACGAAATCGGTATTCGGTGCCGCGGAGGAGATATCGTTCCAGTACCGTGCCATCGCACGGTCCGGAAGATGGAAATAGATCGGCGGGATTGCCGCAATCGCATCCACGCCCAGACTCTCGGCGTGGGCGGCAAGCTCCATGCTGTCCGCAGTATTGTTGCAGGCGACATGGGCGATGATCACAAGCTTCCCTCTCGCAACTGCCATTACGTTTTCCAGCACCAGCTTCCGCTCGGCAACGGACTGATAGATGCACTCACCGGAAGAGCCGCCGACATAAAGTCCCTGGACACCTTTCCCGATCAGGTATTCGGTCAGTGCCCGAACACTTTCCGGCGAAACTGCCCCGGCTTCATCATAGCACGCGTAGAACGCAGGGAAAATTCCCCGGTATTTGTTCAGTTCCTGTTTCATTCTCTTTTCCCTTTCTTAACCTTTGACAGCACCCATCGTGATGCCCTTGGTGAAATACTTCTGGAAGATCAGAAACACGATGATAATGGGAACCGCCGCCAGCGCAGCTCCGGCCATGATCAGGCCGTAGTCCGTGGAGTTCTCAGCCTGCATCGTTGCAATGCCGAGAGAGATGGTCAGATTGCTGCTGCTGGTCAGCATGATGAGCTGCATGAAATAGTCGTTCCAGCTGTTAATGAAGGTGAAGATTGCCAGTGCGCCGATACCCGGCTTTATCATTGGAATCACAATATTGGTAAAGGTTCCCAGCTCGCTCGCCCCGTCGATTCGCGCCGCCTCCAGCATCTCGCCGGGGATTCCCTCCGAAAACTGCTTCATCAGGAAGACACCGAAAGGCCAGCCTACCGTCGGGAGGATGACGGCCCAGATATTGTCATAGAGGCCCAGCGAACTCATTTCCCGGATCAACGGGATGAGGATGACCTGCTTTGGCAGTGCCATCGCAGCGACAATCAGGCTGAAAATCAGGTATCTGCCGATAAAGCGCTTTTTTGCCAGTGCATAACCCGCCATCGCAGCGGTGATGCAGGTGAGGATCATCGCCATTACGGCCATGAACACGGTGTTGATCATCCAGCGGATTGCCGCGGGACCGGTCGGTCCGGTCACCGAGCCGAACTGAAACAGCGGCGCACTGCGCTTGGAGAACAGGACCTGGAAGTTGCGCAGAGTGAACTCCTGCGGCCACCAGGCAGGCTTCGGCGAGTTGATCGCAGCCGGGGTCTTCAATGCGCCGGTGAGAATCCAGTAAAGCGGGAAGATAAACAGAAATGCGAGGATGATCAGTACCACGATGGAGAACACGCGGTAGGCCATGCTCTTTCCGTTGTCTTTACTTGTCATATTCCCTCACCTCAGCTTTCTTTCGCCAGCCGGAACTGAACAGCGCTCAGCACTGCAATAAAGATCGCCAGCACCACACCCATCGCGTTGCCGTAACCAAAGCGATACAGCTTGAACGCTGTGTAGTAGATATAGTACATGACCGTCTCTGTTGCATAATTCGGTCCGCCGCTGGTCAGCAGCTGAATCAGCGCAAAGCACTGGAAGGAGTTGATGGTGGTGATGATCAGGATATACAACGTGGTCGGCATGATCTGAGGCCATTTGATTTTCCAGAAGACCTGGAGGTTTGTCGCACCGTCCACTTCCGCCGCCTCCACCAGCGTGGTGTCCACGTTGGAGAGCGCTGAGACATAGAGGACGATGGGCTGGCCGACCGAAGTCGTGAGCAGGATGATAATGATACAGCCTAGGGCATATTTGGGATCGCCGAGCCAGTTGATGTTCTTTGAGATCAGCCCGGCACCCTTCAGCAGATAGTTGAAGATGCCGTAATAGTTGTTGTACATCCACTTCCATACCACCGTGACCGCTACCGAACCGGTTACCACCGGCAGATAGAAAACCACACGGTAGAAGCTCAGCGCCGCTTCCTTCATCTGATAGATCGCCGAGGCAACCCAGAGGGAGAAGATGCACACCACCGGGACACTGACAATGACAATAATAAACGTGTTTCTGAGTGCTTTAAGAAACACTTTGTCCTGCCAGAGCTCTTTATAGTTTGCAAGCCCGACGAACACATCAGGCGTATTCGCATTCATGTTTGCGTCGAAGAAGCTGGTGATCACGCACATCACCATCGGTACGACGACAAATCCGACGAAGAAGACCAGGCTTGGCAGCAGAAAGAGGTAACCGGAGACGGTCTCTCTGCGCCGCAGCGCCGGGCTCATGGTTTGGGTCATTCGCATGCACCTCACAGTCAGTAAAAATGCCGCCCTTTCCGTGGTCTCACAGGCAGCTGTAGACAGCACCCCCTGCCGCGCATGCGGCAGGGGGTGCGCAACCCGCTATCTGACAGGTTCAGTTTTCAGGGAGTTCAGCCCGCGGCAGCGGCATTCGCCTGGCCGCAGAATTCCGCAACAGCAGCAGAGATGGATTCCACGCTGCCGTCGCCGGCACCGACCTGCTGAAGCATGTTCCACCATGCGGTACGGGCAGAGGCCCAGCCCTTGGTGACCTGATAGTAGTCGCCCAGCATCGGCATCAGTTTGGTGTATTCGTTCATGATCTCGTTGTCCGCCCAGACGCCGGAGAGGTCAGCGCCCTCTGCGGCGGAACGCGCTGCAAAGAAGTTGGAAGCACGGACTGCGTCTGCGGTGTGCTCGCTGTCGCACATGTACTTGATGAAGGTCTTTGCCGCTTCGATCCGGGCATCATCGCCGTTGTTGAACACACCGAAGCCCCAGATACCGCCCTGGAGGCTGGCAACACCGTCCTCGGACGGGAAGGCCATGAAGGCGATCTCGTCGCCGCTCATCGTGAGTCCCGCGCCGGTTCCGGCGGAATTTGGGTTCAGCTGCTGAGCAATGTTCCAGCAGAAGGCCATCTTGAAGATGCCGTTATAGAAGTTTGCAATCTCATCGCCGCCGACAATGGAGGGGTCAAAGTCAATGCCTTCCACATCGTAGAGGGCCTTGAGGGCTTCGATGTTCTTGTCATTGTCCCAGGTATAGGCTGTGTGCTCTTCGTTGGTGAAGGTGCCTCCGTAGAGGTTGTTCACGAGAGCGCGGGTGCCCTGGTCGCCGCCCTGGCCGTTGCAGTAGACAGCGCCCACAAGGCCGTAGGTCTCATTGAGAGCTTTGACAACTTCAAAGAACTGCTCGGTGGTCCAGGTGTGGTTCTCAAGATCGACGAGATCCTTCACGCCGGCTTCCTCAAGAGCCTTGACATTGACCGCCATGCAGTGTGCGGTCATGACCAGCGGATACTCATAGGCAGCTCCGTCGGGAGCAAAGCAGGCCTTCAGCGCAGCAGCGTTGATCTCGGCCTTGTCGGTATCGTCGAACAGATCGCTGATGTCGACCATGTAGCCATTGGCGCCCCAGTTGGAGACCAGACGCTCCGGTCCTTCCATGATCAGGTCGGGAGCCTGCTTGGCGGTAATGGCGGTGTTGACCTTGTCGTCGCCGTCTGCATAGGTGAGGTACTCAACCTTCACGGCAATCCCGGTCTCGGCAGTGAATGCATCTGTCAGCGCCTTGACGGTGGCTTCATCGCCCCAGTTGCCGATCGGATAGGTCCAAAGGGTAATCTCTGTGGCCGGCTCTGCGGATGCGGTCACGGGGACAGCCAGCGCAACGATCATGACCAGCGCAAGCAGAAGTGCGAGTCTCTTTTTCATGGTGTTCCTCCTTAGATGATTTTTGTTGAATTCTTTATTATCACACGCCTTCACGGCGTGAAATAACCCTCCCCACAGCACTCAACCGGTCCTTTTGGAAATCTGGCTTCCCTTCACCGGTCTCCTGCTTCCGATTCTACCCGACAAATGAGCTCTTGTCAATAAGTATTTGAAAGAAAATTTCAATAACCATCCTTTCTGAAAGAAAATTTTACGATATGAACAAAAACGCTCCTTCTGTTCTATGCAAAATGACGGGTGTCTGAAAATTATTTTCAGTCAGTCCGTCATTTTGCTTTCTGTTGACATCCGGGCAGGTTTTTTAGTAGAATTGGCTTCATAATGGCTCAGATCGATCCGGATTGTCTCCATCCGGGCAGCGCTGAAAGGAGCAGGACAATGGACATGCCTCTGGAAATCGAAAGGAAATTTCTGATATATTACCCGGATACGGACTGGCTCGCTCAGTTCCCCGGCAGCAGACGGATTGACATCACACAGACCTATCTGCTGTCCGGAGAAGGGGAATCCCGCCGTGTTCGCAGATGGTACGAGGGAGGGCAGACCGTCTTCTTCAAATCGGTCAAACGGCCCCTCACGGATCGGACCCGTGTGGAGCTGGAAGAGGAGATCGGCGAAAGCGAGTACACTGCGCTGCTGGAGCAGGCCGACCCCGAACGTCTGCCAATCCGAAAGACACGCTGGTGTATCCCCTTTGCGGACCACACGCTGGAGATCGATCTGTACGACTTTTGGACCGACCAGGCCACTCTGGAATGTGAGCTTCAGAGCGAAGACGAGGTATTTGAGATCCCTCCGGAGATCACCGTCATCCGTGAAGTCACCGAAGATCGGCGTTATCTCAACTCTTCCCTCGCGCGTTCTGTCCCGCCGTCAGAGGCGGAGTCCCGGGAGGGCAGCAGAACCCGGCAGAATTCCCGGGCAGCAGAGACGAAAACCGGAGGTGTGATATGAACCGCTCGCTCAAAGAATGGACCATCAGAGTACTGCTCCTCTTTGCAGGTCTTGTCATTGCACATCTGGGCGTCACTCTGTTTCTGCTTACTGAGCTCGGCTCCGATCCCTTCAATGTCATGATTCAGGGGCTGTTCCGCACCTCTTCCTCGCTCTCAGGCTGGAGCTTTCTGACGCACGGCCGCATTCATATCGCCGTCAGTCTCCTGATTATTCTTGTCCTTCTGCTGACAGACAGAAGCTATATCAAAATCGGAACCGTGATCTGCATGGTCTGCGGCGGCCCGATCATCGATTTTTTCACCGCGCTGCTGTCTCCCCTGGCTCTGGCCCTTCTGCCGCTTCCTGTCCGGATCCCGATTCTCGCTCTCGGCTGTGTGATCCTCGCCTTCGGTATGACGGTGGTGATCAAATCCGATGCCGGGACAGGCCCCAACGATCTTGTCGCCATTGTAATCAGCGACAAAATCCATAAGAAGTTCAGTATCGTGCGCATGATCGTGGATCTCTGTTTTGTTGTCGGCGGCTGGCTGCTCGGCGGGACCTTCGGCGCAGGTACGCTGATCTGTGCATTTCTCGTCGGGCCTGTTGCCGGGTTCTTCCTCCCTATCAGCGAAAAACTGGTCAACACTGTCCTTCGCCGCCTGAAAGCATAAAGCTGCAGAGCCTCGCCGGTTGATTTCATTCCGACAGAGGCTCTGCTTTTTCCGCAGTCATACATCAGTAACCTGTGAGAAGCGTATCGCCACAACGGCGGAGGCATTCCTCTACAGATGCTTGTCCATCAGCGCCGATGCAACACGCTCTCTGGCCGCCTGACAGTTTTCGAGATCTCTCCGGCAGTACTCCGAAAACAGCACATCCGTCAGAAACATCTGTGCCATCTTGGCCGGGACCGAACTGAGCTGCAGAGGGCTCTCATCTGAACCGCAGCTCAGCACCAGGTCGGCAAGCTCCCCGCCGGGAGAGCGTGCAAAGCGCGTAACCAGGATGATCTTCGCGTGCCTTTCCCGCGCAACCGTCAGCGCTTCGATCAGGTCTCTCGTCGACCCGGAATAGGAGAAAAACAGCAGCACGTCCCGTTCCGTCATATTGGCGATCGCGATGGTCTGCATATGTGAGTCGCTGACAGCAAAGAATTTTCCGCTGACGGTGGAAAAGAGATGTGCCGTCTCCTGCGCCATAACCATCGAGCCGCCCTGCCCCATGCAGAGTACCTTGTCCGCCTCGCTGAGCAGCTGCACCGCTCTGGTGATCTGCTCAGGTCTGATGAGGTTCAGCGTTTCCGTGATCGCCGTTACGTCCGCCGAATACAGCTTTCGGCACATGTCTTCCAGACTGTCGTCCTCCCGGATCTGTCCGGTCAGTCCGTCGGTCGAGCTGCTCTGCCGCGCCGTCGCGTTGGCAAGGGCCAGCTTGAAGGCATGATAGCCCTGATAGCCCAGCCTGCGGCAGAAGCGGGACACGGTGGCCTCCGCTACGCCGCTCTCGTCCGCCAGCTCTGCGATGGAGAGGAACTGGCTCTCCCGCGGGCTGCGAAGAACGTAGTCGGCAGTTTTTTTCTCCGCCGCCGTCAGGCCGTAGTACTCCTCCCGTATCCGGTCGATCACATTCCGGCCGCTCAGAGGCATAATCCCGCCCCCTTACTTCAGCTCCGGGAACTCTCCCATCATCATATCCACCATCGAAAGCATCCTCGGCAGATGGAAGGGTCCCTTAAATGTCGAGCCCTTGCAGGAAGGCTCCGTCGGCTTCCCGTCGCGCCGGAGGTAGCCGTACCACTCACCGTATTCCGGATCGGAGAAATACTTTTTGCAGTAGTCCAGTGTTCTGAAGAACCAGTCGAGATATTCTTTCTTTCCTGTGTCACGGTAGAGCATCATCGAGGAGATCAGGATCTCGTCATGCGGCCACCAGAGCTTCATGTCATGCTCGTAGGCCTCGGGCGGTCTGCCGAGGCAGTCGATGAAGTATTTCAGTCCGCCGTACTCCTCGTCCCAGCCTGCGCGGATCGCGCGGTTGAAGATCAGTTCCGCCTTCCCGACGAGCTCCGCATCCCCGGTTCGCTTCGCATGCTCCAGCAGGAACCACACGCCTTCAATGTCGTGTCCGGGGTTCACAATGCGGCCTTCGGTCACATCCAGGCGGGCCTCGCCGTCAGGTCCCACGTTCTCGAGTACGCACTCCAGGTCATCCTTCACATGATAGCGGAAGATGTCCTCCACACAGGATGCCGCCCGCTCTTCATACAGCGCTCTGTGCTCCGGGTCCACCCGCATCATGACCGAGGTCACATTCAGATAGATCATCGGGATCCCGAAAGCCCTGCCGGTGCGGGTCTCCGGAATGGTCTTCGGTCCAAGGCCGGTCGGGTCCGGCATGCCGTGGTTCAGGTTCCAGTACAGCTCGTAGGCCCTCCGTGCGCGCTCCAGGCATTCCCGTTCGCCGGTGATGCCGTAGTATTCCGCGTTCGCCATCGCGTAAAAGGCTTCGGAGAAGCAGTACCTGCGCTGGCGGAGGGGTTTTCCGTCTGCAGTCACCGTGAAGTACATGCGGTCGCCTGCCTCCCGGTTGATACAGTGCGCCTCCATGAAGTCCAGGCAGCTCTTCGCCGCTGTCAGCCATTCGTCCTTCGGACCGTAGAGCCGGCACAGCCACGAGAAGATCCACCCGCAGCGGCCCTGCATCCACACGCTCTTATCCGTCGAGAAGACCTTTCCCTCCCTGTCGAGGCAGGTATAGACACCGCCATTCACAGGATCCATACCGTTCTTCAGCCAGAACTCCACACAGCGGTCCAGCTCCTTGCGGATCCATTCTCTGCTTTCCAACAGTTTTTCTCTCTCCATTTCCCTTTCTCTCCTGTCCTGTTTCTTTTTTATTGATTTTCTGTATCTGACAGTGTACCAGTATTGAAAGATAATTTCAATACAAAAATATTTAGAAATTTTTTTCAAAACCGGATGACAGGAGTAAAAACACATGCTATAATTTCTGCATCACTATCTCTACGGGAGGCGCATCGCCATGAATCTGTTCGGAGTCGACGTCAGTCTGAAGAACATACCCGAACTGGACCCTGCTTTTTTACCGCTGCACCGCTTCAATGAAGCTTTTCTCGCCGGAGCGAAAAAGCCGCTCGGGATTGCCGTGGAGCGCACGGGAGGGCAGATGGCTTCGGTTCATACGTTTATACACGGGACCCCTGAGATGCGGGAGGCGGATCTGTACTATGCAGAGAGGCTGGTTAAGACTCTTCTGTGGATGAAAGGCGGTTTCCGGGTCTATGTCTCCGGTGACTCTGCAATCTGTGACTGTCTGAAGGAAATATACAGCCCGAAGGGGCGCCAGGCCTTTGACGCAGATTTCATGTCCAGGGTCTACGAACACCCCTTCGAGGTCCTTCCGGCAGAGCAGCTGCCGGAGAGCCGGGATGAGCCGAAAAAAATCGGCGGCCATATGGACGGCTGCCGGATCGGTTTTGACGCGGGTGGCAGCGACCGAAAGGTTTCCGCTGTCGTCAATGGAGAGCCTGTTTATTCGGAGGAGGTCGTGTGGTTCCCGAAGACGGCCTCAGATCCTGACTATCACTATGAAGGGATCACAGCGGCTCTGAAGTCTGCCGCGGAGCATCTCCCGCGGGTCGATGCCGTCGGCGTCTCTTCAGCCGGCATCTATATCGACAACCGAACCATGAACGCATCGCTTTTTCTGAAGGTGCCGCCTGATCTCTTTGACAGAAAGGTCAAGGATATCTACATCCGTGCCATTACGGATACTTTCGGCGATGTCCCCTACAGCGTCATCAACGACGGCGATGTCACAGCACTGGCGGGCGCCATCAGCCTCGAGACCGACAATGTCCTGGGAATTGCCATGGGGACCAGCGAGGCCGCCGGATTTGTAGACCGGAACGGTTGCATCACCGGCTGGCTGAACGAGCTTGCCTTTGTGCCTGTCGACGCCAATCCGGACGCGATGGTGGACGAATGGAGCGGCGACATCGGCTGCGGTGTCAAGTACTTCTCACAGGACAGCGTCATCAAGCTGGCTCCCTTCGCCGGAATCGAGCTGGACAGCGCGCTTTCGCCCGCCGAGAAGCTCAAGGCAGTACAGAAGCTGATGGAGGCCGGCGATGAGCGGGCTGCCCGGGTTTATCGGAGCATCGGCTGCTATCTGGCGCATACACTCGCGTATTATCACGCGCTCTACGGCTGCGAGAACGTGCTCCTCCTCGGGCGCGTCATGTCCGGTCGCGGCGGGGATATACTTCTGGATACCTGTCGTTCCGTCCTGGCGGATGAGTACCCCTCGCTTGCCGGCATACTCCGGCTTGCGCTCCCCGACGAAAAATTCCGAAGGGTTGGTCAGTCCGCTGTTGCGGCCTCCCTGCCCGAACTCCCAACCGAGAACTGACGGAGGCTGATGATGAAAAAACATATTGTATGCTTCGGCGATTCCAATACGCATGGCTACTGCGCAGACCCCGCCGACTGCGCAGACGGAACGGACCGCTTCAATGAGGACGAACGCTGGACCTGTCTGCTGCAGAAGCTGCTCGGCGAGGAGTATCTTGTTCTGGAAGAGGGGCTCTCCGGCCGTACGACGGTTTTTCCGGATCCCCTACACGAGTGTATGTCCGGCCTGGATGTCATCTACTCCTGCCTCATGAGCCATGAACCGGTCGATCTGCTGATCATCATGCTGGGCACCAACGACACCAAGGAGCGTCTTGGCGCCAACGCCGCCTGCATCTCCATCGGGATGGAGCGCCTCGTCATGAAGGCGAAGTCCGTCATGGCCTGGCGGGACGGCAGGCCGAATATCCTGATCATCGCACCTCCTCACATCGGAGAAGGTCTCTATCTCCGTCCGGAGGGCGAAGCCATGGGCGCGGGCTGCCCGCAGAAGTCAAAGGAGCTCGCCCGGCATTACAGACAGGTTGCCGGCAATCAGGGCTGCGCTTTTCTGGATGCCGAGGGTATTGCGGAGTTCAACAAGCTCGACTGTATGCATCTCAGCCGGAAAGGCCATCGCCAGCTCGCCGAGAAGCTCTCTCAGCTTGTCCCTGAGCTGCTCGCCTGATGGGCAGACGCTTCTTCAATCCTGATACCGGCATCTGGCGCTTCTTCGGCAAGGCCGGCGATATCGTCGTGCTGAGTCTCCTCTGGGCACTGTGTTCCGTACCTGTTCTCACGGCCGGAGTTGCATCTACGGCTCTCTATGATTCGGCTGCCCATTGTATCCGGCGCGGAGAAGGGAGCATGTTTTCCCGCTTCTTCGGCACCTTTCGCCGAGAGCTGAAAACCGCAGGTCTGACCATGCTGCTCTGGGGAGCCATCGCAGCTGTCCCGGTCTTTCTCTATCACCGGCTGAGCCTCTCTCAGCCGGACGGACAGGTGGTCAGTATCTTCAGCATGCTCATGCTTCTGCTTCTGTACTGTATTCTGGGTATCCTGAGCTGGATTTTTCCTCTGCTGTCGCGCTTTCGCTTCGGTTTCCTCGGCCTCCAGCAGACCGCGCTCCGGATGGCCCCCGGCAACATCCTGCGTACCGCTGTGATGGCTGTGCTGCTCGGCTGTGGGATTCTCCTGTTTTTCAGGAATGTTCTGTCCGTTTTCTTCACTCCCGGCCTTATCGCCTGGCTTTCTACCTTTCTGATCGAACCGGTTTTTGAAAAGTACGAAGAGGGCGAGGACTGATTTCTGTCCGGTATCCCTTCGGCAGATCTCAGTTCTGTTCCTGTAGCAAACTGCCGTATCAGAGCGCATCTGATACGGCAGTTCATCATGTCAGTTCCTCTCCGTCAGCTTATCATCGGTATTATCCGTAGGTGTGCATGCCGTGCATAAGGGTGTTGACCCCTGCAAAGGTGAAGAACACGATCGGCACCGCAATCACCAGGAACCATGCCATCACCTTGCCCTTGCGCTTCATGCGCAGGCGAAGATGCAGATAGACCGCATAGATAATCCAGGTGATGAGCGCCCAGACTTCCTTCGGGTCCCAGGTCCAGAACGCGGACCACGCCTGCTCCGCCCAGATCGCCCCGGAAAGGATGACCACGGTCAGAAACAGGAAGCCGAAAGCCACCATGCGGTAGCTGATATAATCCATCTGAGCCAGGGCACGCTCGTCAGCGCTTCCCTTTTTCACAGATAGCAGGTAGCGCAGTCCGATGCAGCCGGCGATGACAAATGCGGCATAGCTCAGAACTGCCGAGCCGATGTGGACACCGAACCAAGCACTGCGCAGCGCCGGCATCAGATCTTTGATCTCCATTGGCTGAAGTGCGGCATAAGTCATCACCAGAAGCGTCGCCGGCATGGCCACGACAGACAGCCAGTCGGTCCTGAGCCGCGGGCGCATCACGATCAGCATCAGTGCAACGCCCCAGGCGAAGGTATTGGCAAATTCAAACTGGTTTGACAGCGGCAGCCGTTTTGCCGCAATGCCTCGGGCCACAATAAAGACCAGATGTACCGCGAAGGCCGCGAGGAAGACATACCAGGCTGCCTTCAGCAGGCGGTCTTTCTTGAAAGCCGTACCCGTAAACTCCAGAATCACTGCGGCCCCGTATATCGCAAAAGCCGCAAAAAACAGTGCTTTCATGTTGTTTCCTCCTCTGCGTTTTGTTCATAGTCTCTGAAAGCTTCACCCAGTTCGATGCGCATATGCTCCGGCTTTGGACCACCCACCGCATAGCCTTTTGCGTCGGTCTTGACCAGTACAGGCTCATAGAAGAAAGTGATATACAGACCCGCGATCATAAGCGTGAAGGACGCGATCAGCAGAGCATTGAAGAGCTGGGAAACCTGTTTGATCCGCAGTCCGGGAAACTCCACCGGCGTGTTGAAACGGAATCGCAGCCCGGCAAGCTCCAGTTCATCTCCCGGTTCTGCCAGCGTCGGGGTAAAGGTTCCGTCCGAGATGACCTCAAACTGGTAGATGGGATTCGGATAGCTGCCCTCTGTCACCGTGATGAATGTCACATTACCGCTCGGATCGCGGATATAGTCAGGATAGAGCATCTCATAGACGATGCCTGTAATTCCGTCCGCGGACAGCGCCGACTGCTCGGTCAGTACAAAGTCATCCTTGCCCCCGGTGGCAATATTTGTCACCGTGACCGAACCTGCCGTGCCGAAACTCTGCTGGAAAACCTTATAAGGGCCGAAAGAGAAGGGATGGTTGACTCTGAGCTCCGCAATCTCGCTGCGCCTACCGTTGGGCAGGGTAACCTGTATATGGCTCTGGTAGTCCAGTCTGCCGGTCTCGTCCGTAATGTGAAAGTCCTGGACATGAATTTCTGTCCCGTCCGACATGAAGATCGACTCGCCCGGCATGCAGTTCTGATCCGTCACCACAGGTGTGTAGAGAGCCAGTGCCCCGAAAACCACCGTAAGCAGGATGGACAGATGCGTGATAAAGCTCCCGTAACGCCCGAATCCGTGCCTGCGATAGACCGTGATCTCTCCCAGCTTCTCGCTCCGACATCGCTTCTCCTCCAGATATCCGCGGAGTTTCTCCATTCCTTCCGGGTTCAGGAACACGGTGTCCGGCAGTCCGGCAGCGCGCTCCGTTTCGCCGTGAGCTGCGCGTACCACGTTCCGGATGCGGATCAGGGAACACAGGCTGAGGTTGAGGCACAGCAGCACCAGCAGCGTGATAAAGTACCAGCTCTCGAATACGCGGTGAAGTCGGAGCAGCAGGATTGTCCCGTGAAAGGAAGGATAGTTCTGCGCATACCACCTGATTTCTCTCCCCTGCGGAATCACCGTACCCACAACCGAGCAGAGGGCAATCAGAACCAGCAGAAGAATACCGAAACGCATGGAGCGAAGGGTTCGGAACAGTTTTTTCATGCGTGCATCCCCTTTGTTAAAAAAGCTGCCTGCCCGGAAAAGGCAGACAGCTCGGTTTGATCCGGAAAATCAGGCCGTTACGGCTTCAAGCGCCGTAATCGCTTCCGTGCAGATGCTCTCCGCGCGGTTCAGGCAGTCTCTCGTAAGACTCGGGTTATGCACGCCCTCCGCATTCTCAACGAATACGAAGTCCCAGTAGAACTGTGCATCGCGCGCGAGCTGACGGACTTCGGCAAGCTGCTCGTCCGTGTACTTGCCGCTCTCCACAACGGCAGCCAGCATCTCGGTAAGATCCACAAGCTGCGCACCGACGGCATTCGTGCGGTCTTCGATCTCCGCCTGGACACCGCGTACCTCACTCACAAGATCCTTGTGGCAGAGCGAGCAGGTATTCGCAAGCAGCTCCTCATTCTCCAGCGGACTCACAAGGTTGTGGCTGTGATAAGTGCTGCCGTCCTCGGCTGTCACAGTCGGCATATGGCAGTCCGCGCAGGTAAAGGTGGACGCGTGCGGGCTTCCTGCCCCCAGGAAGGTCTCAAACTCAGGGTGCTGAACCTTGATCTGCCGGACCCCCGTGCGGGGATTGGTCCAGTCGGCAAAGGGCTCGTCGGTGGAGAAGTTCGCCCCGTCGTTAAAGTAGGCCAGCATCGTCTCGGGTGCCATGCCTGCAAGGCTGCTGTGTGCGATGGTAGTCGCCTTCGTCTCGGGCTCGAAGTAGTACTCGTTGTGGCACTGGCCGCAGGCGAGGTTTGCCGGCGCGATGCTGTCAAAGTCGTCGCCCACCGCGTCAATCCAGTAAGTGTGCGTGATGGTGATGTCGCCCGGGGTATTTGCATGGCAGTTGTAGCAGCTGATGCCCTCGGTGATCTGGGCCTGAACCTCCGTCCAGTCCTTCATGTAGGCCCCGATGCCCTCCTCGTTCACCATGTTGGTGAAGTCGGGGGTCTTGCAGGTCCAGCAGTTGGCCATGGGATGCGGCCTGCCGGTGGCCTCGATGTCCTCAATGTCGTAGAAGTGGCCGCGGGCGCCCTTGTAATCCTTGGCGAAACCGTAGCCCTCGTACAGGGTGACAAGCATGGGGTATTGCTCGAGATAGTCGTCAAGCCCGTCGTTCTCGCTGGTCATCATCCAGCTCTGGTACTGATTGGGAAATTCTTCCTTCCAGTCTGCGGCATGCATGACCTTGACTCCGGAATTGGTCTCGACCTTTTTGGCAGGCTCTGCTGCATAGGCCGGTACAGCAAGTGCCATAAGGAGAACGACCGCCATGACCAGGAACAGCGTCACAGAAAGGGTCTTCTTCATGGTATTGCCTCCTTTGGTTATCATTCGTTCCGGTTCTGTTTATGCTGTAATTATAACAGAATCATTTGAATTATAACATGTTCTCTGGTGCTAATCAAGGGTTTCAAAGGGTTTTTCTTCTTTATATTTATCTGTTTACCCGGCTGTCTCCATAAAGCGGGGTTGAATTGTTTCAGAGAGAGTCTGCGGAGACCCCTTCAAGGGATAAAAAAGTAAATAGTGTTTGCTTCAAGAGCTAAAAAGCCAACAATTACGGGACAATTCCGCTGATTCATGGTACAATAGGTGCAAGCAAAAGAGCGAATATCCATTAAAAACCTTGCACGTGGAGGCCAATGATGTACAAGCGTCACCTGAATCAGATCAATCTGTTGGATGAGCCGGAGTATTTCGGCGGGATTGTTTTAGACCCGGATAATGAATGGGTAAAGCTGGCAAAGCTTATTCCATGGCATCAATTTGAAGAA
>JAILFJ010000029.1 GCA_024697625.1 Oscillospiraceae bacterium | reverse complement strand
TTTCTTCAGTTTCCCAGCGTAATCTCAATTGTATAGTAACACACTGAACAGCGCTATTTCAAGCGGTTTGCAAGACTTGTTTCCAGCCTTGCAAACTTAACCGCCAGATTTGTAAAACTTACTTCTGTTTCATACCTGCCTTTTTGGCACTTAATCTTGCAAATTTCAGAGGACTGGAACTTACTCTTGCAAACTGGAAACTCGAATTTCATTTGAGCTCTTAAAACGGTGCTAACATGTACCTTGCCATCCATGGACGAATGGTCTATAATGACCATCAGTAAATGTAAAAAGCTCCACAATTCTGTGGAAACGAGGCGCAATATGGGTTTCAACAATTCCGCTGTTGAAGAACGCGGCGATTCTTCGCTGTTCTCTTATGTGCAGCAGCATCTTGACAAGGATTTCTCTCCTGTCCGTGTTCTGAAAGAGGAATCCGAAGCGCGGATTCTTCTGCTGCGCCATTCTGTTTCCGGACAGCTCTTTGTCCTTCGGGATTTTACCGGGAATCCAGAGATTTATCAGAAGCTGATGACGGTTTCCTCTCCTTTTCTTCCCAGAGTCTATGAAGTTGCATCTCAGGACAACCGGCTTCTCGTGCTGGAGGAATACATTCAGGGTGACACCCTCTATTCCATTCTCGAGCATGGTCTGTTTTCTCCCGGGAAAGCCCGTCGAATCGCGCTTCAGTTATGCGAAGCCCTTCGTATTCTCCACAGCTTTGGAGCCGTCCACCGTGATGTAAAGCCTGAGAATATCATTCTGCGCGGAAGCGAGGCCGTCCTGATTGATTTTGACGCGTCCCGGATTCAGAAAACTTCCGGTGCGTCGGACACTGTTGTGCTCGGCACCACTGGGTATGCCGCGCCGGAACAGTACGGCCTGTCCCAGACGGACGGCCGTGCGGATATTTACTCTCTCGGCGTCGTTCTGAATGTCATGCTCACCGGTGATCATCCTTCCGTCCGACTTGCAAAAGGTCATATGGGACGTGTGATCCGGCGCTGTACGATGACGAACCCGGCTCAGCGCTATCCGAATGTTCGTCACCTGGCCGAAGCTCTATGAACAAGGGGGTAATTCCGTTGAAAACCTGTATTCACTGTGGGGCGGACCTTCCGGAGGATGCAAATCTCTGTCTGAATTGCGGGACGCCTCAGTCCGATCCACATCCGATTCGCCCTTATCGCCCATGGCGCAGGAGAGCTTTTTTTCTTCTTTTGGTCTGTGCGCTGCTCCTTGCGGTTCTTTTTCTTCCCCGCCTGCTTCATTTGCCGAAATCATTTGAGATGCGCGGGCCTGAACTGACCTATACCGACCGGGATGGATCCTATCTCCTGTATCTCACCTGGCCGATCAGCAGGAGTGCCCTTTCAGAACCCACAGACTCCGCTGATCTCCAACTGCCGGGAGGAGAGGAGTCGGCGATTCCAAGCCTTCTCTGCGTCCGTGATCCGGATACCGGTGAGAATCTCGCAGACGCTTTTCTTCAGAAACTGGTGCATTCCTATATCCGTTCAGAAGCACATGATGGTTCCGGACAGATGAATGTTTCCTCTCCCATCCGCAATGAGGCTCTTCCCGATGCCGCACTCGCTGCCGATATCACATACCGGGCAACAGATGGTACCAATGACATTGTCTGGACGCTGGAAATGTTGAATGGTGACCGAATCACTCTACGCCACAGCCTTACCGTTGATGTGCTCCCCCATGTGACCTACTCTTCCAAAGAGGTTCCGCTGGAGAGCATGGATGATCTCCAGGCGCTGCTGAGCGAGATTGCTGCTGACGACATGGATAAAACCGTCACCATATATCTCCCCGCTGTGGACTATGAAGGTGATCTGACGTTTGGCGATCGCGGACTTGAGCTAGTAGGGACATCCGAAAACGGGCATCAGACGACAATTTACGGGCACCTCACATTCAACAGTCGTGAAGTGCAGAGCCCGGCACTGCGCAATATCGTAATTGACGGTCATGAAGGCGTCGGTATCACTTCTTCCACCGCCCTTCAGCTTTACTATTGCAGTATTCAGGGCTGGGACACGGGAGTTTTGGCCTCAGAAGGGGCCTGGGTCGGGATTCACGATTCACTCTTTGAGGACAACCGGATCGGCTTCCAGTTTGACAGTTCAGGCTCTTCCATGGCCGACGCCGAATATGAGGGGAACCGTTTTCTGAACAATGAGATTGCGGTCTCTCTTCTCAGTGTCCCTGGTTCCTTGAAGCTGAGTTTCCCAAAGACACTGTTTTCCGGTAACGGTACGGATATCAGCAACCCTGGTGGCAATCCCGTTGATACCCAGGACACTGTCTTCAAATAGGGAACTATGCCAGTCGTTTTTGAATACAGATCATATCTCTTTCAACATGCATTCACATGCCGTCAAGATTTCCCATACAGCTTTATAATACGAAGAAGCACGTCTCGTTCGGGACGTGCTTCTTCGTATCTCATCTCATCATTGACTTTTTCAGGGTGCCTGCTTTCCTCACCCCAGGAGGGGCTCCTCCCCTTCTTCAAACAGCGTGTCGTTGACACTGTTCAATTCTTTCCCGTGCATCAGCCCGTGCAGAATGACGGCATCCCGCTTTTCTCTGGGATACAAGGGCGCATATCCGCATTGTTTCAGCAACATCTGAGTGTCCTCGATCTCTGCTTTCATCCCGATACAGATACAGAGCAGACGGTCGCGCGACGGAACCCTTGCACCCGAGCAGATCTGATAGAGATAGGCTTCGCTGATTCCCGCTGCACGCGCAAGCTCTGCCTTGCTGCGCCCCTGAGCCCGATAAAGCCGATTGAGCGTTTCTGTGAATTCACTGTGCTTCAGGCTGCTGCTGTTTCTTTTTACAAAATCGCTGAATGCTGCGGTCCGTTTCAGATCACGAAGCAGCTCTGTCGTGTTTTTTCTTGTCTTG
>JAILFJ010000013.1 GCA_024697625.1 Oscillospiraceae bacterium | reverse complement strand
CCCGGAGGGAGTATACAAAGCGGCGCTGCAGGCGCTGCGGGATGCGAATCGGTATCCCGATCCGCTCTGCCGGACACTGCAAAAAGAGCTGGCGGAACTGCACGGAGTCCCTGCGGTACAGATCGTCTGCGGAAACGGAGCGGCGGATCTGATCTACCGGATCTGCCGGGTTCTGCGGCCGAAGAAGGCGCTGCTGACAGCGCCGGATTTCGAAGAGTATGGGCAGGCGCTGAAGGCAGAAGACTGTGAGATCCGCATCGTGACCCGCTCGGAAACGGATGGCTTTCTCCTGCGTCCGGAAAAACTGGCGGAGAGTATCCACGGAGCAGAGCTGCTTTTCCTGTCCAATCCCAACAACCCTACAGGCTTGCTGGCGGGACAGAAGGCCCTGAGGCAGATCCTGAATCTCTGTGCGGAAGAGCGCTGCATGCCCGTGATCGACGAATGTTTCATGGACTTCGCTGAGCACCCGGAGGCAGAGAGCCTGATCCCGGACCTGCGGCAGTTCCCGGATCTCGTGATTCTTCGGGCCTTCACCAAAACCTATGCCATGGCAGGGCTGCGCCTGGGCTATGCCCTCTGCGGAAGTACAGATTTTGCGCAGCGGTTGCAGAGAGAAGGGCAGCCATGGCCGGTGTCGAATGTTGCTCAGGCGGCCGGAGCTGCAGCACTTCAGGAGACAGGTTATGTCAACCGACTGAGGGCTCTTATCTCCTCAGAAAGAATGCGTTTGATCCGGAAACTGAAAGGTTTCGGACTGCATGTTGTTCCCGGCGAAGCCAACTATCTGTTGTTTTTCTGTGAGGTCAGGGAACTCGCAGAAAAGCTCCGGAACCGGGGGATCATGATCCGGGATTGCGGGAACTATACGGGCCTCGCGGAAGGCTGGTATCGGATCGCGATCCGGACAGAAGCGGAGAATGACCGGCTGCTTCATGCACTGCAGGAGGTGCTTTAGGATGGCAAAGTGCATCATGGTACAGGGAACCATGTCCGGTGCAGGGAAAAGCCTGCTGGTGACGGCACTCTGCAGGATTTTTACTCAGGATGGCTACAGTGTGGCTCCCTTCAAGAGCCAGAACATGGCGCTCAACAGCTATGTCACTGCAGATGGGATGGAGCTGGGACGGGCCCAGGCGGCTCAAGCTGAGGCGGCGGGGATCCCCTGTGATGTGCGGATGAATCCGATTCTGCTCAAGCCCTCAAGCGACACAGGCAGTCAGCTTATCGTCATGGGAGAGGTGCGCGGCCAATACGACGCGAAGGAGTACTTCCGGATGAAGCGGGCGCTGATCCCGGAGATTATGAATGCCTACAACAGTCTGGCTGAGGAGCATGACATCATCGTGATCGAGGGCGCGGGCTCTCCCGCAGAGATAAATCTCCGGCAGGATGATATAGTAAATATGGGCCTTGCGGAACTGGTGAATGCACCGGTAATTTTGGCCGGTGACATTGACCGGGGCGGTGTCTTTGCCCAGCTCTATGGCACGGTGGCCCTGCTGCAGCCGGAGGAGCGGAAGCGGGTAATCGGAACGGTAATCAATAAGTTCCGCGGTGATGTCGAGCTTCTGCAGCCTGGTCTGAGACAGTTGGAAGAGCTGACATCACTGCCGGTGCTCGGCGTGATACCCTGGATGAAGATCGACGTCGACGACGAGGACAGCCTTGCGCCCCGTCTGGAGAAGACGGCCGCGGCGGGGAGACCTCTGGATATTGCGGTGATCCGGTTGCCTCATGTGTCGAACTTTACGGATTTTTCCCCATTGGAGGAGCATCCGGCAGTTGGAGTACGTTATGTAAACCGCGTAGAACAGCTCGGCAAGCCGGATCTGATAATTCTCCCGGGAACGAAGAACACGATGGGAGACCTACGCTGGCTTCGGGAGACGGAAATCGCCGAAGAAATCCTTGTCTTGCACGGATCAGGCACAGCAATTTTAGGGGTTTGCGGAGGCTATCAGATGCTGGGGAGAAGCCTGTCAGATCCGGAGAACGCGGAGAGCGGAGAAACTGCCGAGGGACTCGGACTCCTGCCCTGCGAGACTGTCTTCACCGGGAAGAAGACTAGGACGCGGAGACAGGCGGTCTGCGATATGAAACCCTTTGCCGGTGCCAGACTGGAGGGCTATGAGATCCACATGGGAAGGACCCGATCCGCGGCGTCGCCATTCTGCATCATGGAAGATGGCACAGAAGATGGAGCGGTGACGGAGAGCGTGTTCGGCACTTATCTGCACGGCCTGTTCGACAGCGGGGAACTGGTCGGACGGGTGGCCGGGTGGCTCGCGGAGAGAAAAGGAATCCGGATTCCGGAGCAGAAAACAGAGAACCGGGCTGCTTACCGGAATCGGCAGTACGATCTGCTGGCAGATACAGTACGGAGCAGCCTGGATATGAAAACGATCGAACAGGCAATGGAGGTCTTCGCACATGATCAGATCACCGGGACAGATTGAACGGGGCAGCATGGAAATCATCCGGGCGGAACTCCGGGAAAGGGGCATTACGCCTCCACCGGAAAATGAGGCTGTGATTCTGCGCTGCATCCACGCCAGCGCCGACTTCGACTACGCCGCGAATCTGCGCTTTACCCCCGATGCGGTGCAGAAAGCCATGGAAGCACTGCACGGCGGTACAGACCTTGTGACGGA
>JAILFJ010000148.1 GCA_024697625.1 Oscillospiraceae bacterium | reverse complement strand
ATATTGGCGTATGTCGGGAACAACCACGGTAAACCGCGCCATTTCAAAAGAAAGACTCGCACAGGCCGGATACTTTAGTATCCTTGACCGGTACGAGTCTCTGCACTTATGCGGTTGAACCGCCGTGTACCGATCGGTACGTACGGTGGTGCGAGAGGTCGGGGCTTATTCAGCCCCTCCTACTCGATATACGAGCCTGACTGTGCGCTTATGGGGTAAAGCTGCCGTAGCCGGCAATGGCCTCATCGATCGTCAATGCGCCGGTTCCGACCCCGTAAACCGCCTGCCTCAGCTGTATGACTGCGTCATCCATCAGACCCAGTACTTCCGGCGAAACGATCCGGGATTCCAGAACGACCCCGAATGCGGCGTACATGCTGTTGAAAGACAGGTCTTTGGTCGGCGACATCAGTCCCTTGTTCTGCGCCATCTCGTTCAGCTCCCTCGGCGTGACCAGGAACCGCATGAATTCGTTGGCCATCGCCAGATTCGCGCTGTTTTTGTTGACAGAGAACTGCAGATTCGGCATGTCAAGGAAAACAGCGCCTTCGTCCGACATGGGAACAGGGGCAAAGGTGTAGGTAAAGGGCCTGGCAAGAAATGCCTCAGACCGGCTTTCCCGTTTCTTTGTGCCGGAGACGGTATCTCCGGAACAGGTCATCATGGGTACGTCACCTTCAAAAAAGCGCAGGATCACGGCATCATAGTTGTTTTCGATCTCTGCACAGGCCTCCAGATCCACACAGCAGTCGTCCAGGAACTGCAGGATCTTCTCAAGAGAGGGCCGCATATACTCACCGGCTGAAGAATCCAGGGTGTTGAGCTCCTTGACAGCCTCTTCATGCTCCGTCAGAGTTCCGCAGAAGAAAGGATAAATCGTCACGGTGAAAAGCGACGTCGTCTCCTCTCTGGAGAAGCCCATGATCGGGTTCTGATAGCCCTTCTCACGGAACGCATTGCACACGGCCACCAGCTCCTGATAGGTTGTGGGAACCTTCAGGTGTTCTTTTTCAAACAGATCGTTGTTCACGAGCATGCCGTAGGTGTTGGAGAAAACAGGGACCATCGGGAGCGTGCCGTCGTCGGTTCTCAGAATCATATTGTTCCGGATACAGTCCAGATCAAGGCCCAGCGCGGGATCGGCCAGATTCTCGGCATGATCTATGGAAGAGCTGTACTGTTCCCGACCGTACATCCAGGAGTAATTGACGTAGATGTCAGGGGCGTCGTTTCCGTTCAGGACCGTGCCGATCATGTTGTTATAGTCGTCTACCTTCGTGAACGTCAGTTCTGCGTTGGGATAATATTCGTTGAAGCGGTCAAATTCCGCCTCCAGCGCCTCAAAGTTGTTGTAACCGCCGGCAACGCTGATATGGCATTTGACAGAGGTGTCCAGAGCCGGTTTGAAGCCTGTCTCCGTCGGTGCTTTCTGCTGATCTGAGCCGCACGCAGTCAGACCCAGAATCATCAGAACCGCTAAAAACATACACATGGTTCGCTTCATTTTGATTCCCGTCCTTCCTTGATTCTTCGGATCTCCTTGATGACCAGTTTGATATCCACAGGCTTTGCAATATGCCCGTTCATCCCTGCGTTCAGGCATTCTGTGACGTTTTCGGAAAATGCGTCCGCCGTCATCGCGACGATCGGGATGGAGGCTGCCCAGGGATTCTCCAGCTTCCGGATTGTTCTTGTCGCGTCAAGTCCGTTCATCTCCGGCATCTGCACGTCCATGAAAATCAGCTGATAACTGCCTTCTGCGGCCGTGCTCATCATATCGACACAGACTTTTCCGTTTTCGGCGCGGTCGGAAGTGATCCCGAACATGGAGAGCATGGCGGATATGATCTCCCAGTTGATGTCGTTATCCTCGGCCACAAGGACGCGCAGCCCGGCCAGATCGGAATAATCATCCTCCGGCTCTATGGAGCCGGACTCTTTCCCGATCAGCTCGTTGATCTTGTCGTAGAGCGTGGAGCGGAAAAGCGGCTTGCTGACAAAACCGTTCGCGCCTGCCTCTTTTGCTATATCTTCGATGTCCGACCAGTCGTATGCGGAGATCAGCAAAACCGGAATATCCGCGTCTATATCTGTGTGGATCCGTCTGATCGTGTCAATGCCGTTTACTTCAGGCATCTTCCAATCGACGATGACAACACCGTAGTCCCGCCCGGAAAGATGCCGGTGCTCGATCATGCCGAGAGCCTCCAGTCCGCTTCGCGCCTGCTCTGCTGAGGCGCCGAGAGACTCGAGAGTATCGGCAGTCAGCTGAAGCATGGTCTCGTCGTCGTCAACGATCAGAACGTCGATGGGCTCAAGCCGCATATCATCCCGCTGCCTGTCGGCCACGGGGACATCCAGCACGACGGTAAAGGTCGTCCCCTTGCCCTGCTCGCTCTGACAGTCGATCGTCCCGCCCATCAGCTCGACCATCTGCTTTGTAATGGCCAGGCCGAGACCGGTGCCCTGAATGCTGTTGACACGGCTGTCGATCTGGCGCGAGAAGGGCTGATACATATTCGCCATGAATTCCGGACTCATACCGATCCCGGTGTCGGCTACCGCATAGATCAGCTGGATGCAGCCCGGCACGCTGCTCTTTTCCTCGCGCAGGTCTACGCTGACCCGCCCGCCGGGTTCCGTGTACTTGATGGCGTTGGAGAGAATGTTGATATAAATCTGATTCAGACGGAGCTGGTCGGTATACAGGTATTCCTTCTCCATCTGATTGATATGAAAGCTGAATTCGAGATTCTTTTCCTTGATCATCGGCTGTGAGATATTCACAAGATTCTCGACGGTCTCCACAATGGAGAAGGTCAGCGGACTCAGCTTCAGCTTTCCGCTTTCGACCTTGGATATATCCAGAATGTCGTTGATCAGGGTCAGCAGATGATTGCTGGCAAGGCTGATTTTCCGCAGACTCTCCTTTGTCGAGTCCACATCCCCGAGATTCTTCTCGGCGATGGTTGTGAGGCCTATGATGGCGTTCATGGGTGTGCGAATGTCGTGGGACATGGTGGAGAGAAAATCGGTCTTTGCCTTGCTTGCGGATTCCGCTTCCGTGGCCGAGACCTGAAGGCGCTTGTTCAGGTAAAGCATATAAAACAGGTCGCAGAGGAAAAGAAGGATCAGACCGGCCGAAACAACCCCGACCAGCAGCCAGTTTCCGATCCCCATATGGAGGTCATCGGTCGGAACTAGACCCAGAAGTGTCCAGCCTTGGGAGGCAGAGACAGGGGTAAAGGCGAGGATGCACTCCTGCCCGTGGGAGTTGACCATGGGAAGAGAGCCTGTCGATGAAGTGATCCTGTCGAACAGCTCCTTCGACGAGGAGGGATCCGACGGATTATAAGATTCGTAGAATTCAAAGAAGCTGGAGTTCTTAAAGCTGTAGCCTTTGAGAACATAATCGCCGTTGGAGTCGATCATGGAGAGCTCGGCCTTCGTAAACTCTTCCTGCGGAAAGACCCATTTCTTCTCGAGCTCCGAAACGGGAACGACCCGCAGAAGGACCGCATCTTCGTCAGCTCCGGTCTCCGGATCCCTCAGCGTAATCCTGTTGCAGAAAGCCAGTGACTGCTCGCCGTTCATCGGGTTGGTGTAGGCGCGGGAGATGTTGATGGACTCCCCGAGCTCATTGATCCAGTCCACGTCCTCCAGAAGCGCGATCCGCTTATAGGAAACCGCATAGTCATCGGCCGTGCCCTGCTTCGGCTGTGTAGAAAGTCCCGTGAGCGAGTCGAGAGAAATCAGATGCGCCGAAGTGTTCGCCAGGACATGGGAAGCACGGATAAAATCGGCAGCCTCTTCCATGGTCATGTCACTGTTGTCGATATAGCGCGCCCACACGTCGCAGATTCTCTGCTCACCTTCCAGATAATTCTCTGTCACCTGCTCCAGGGTGACAGCTGTGTTCTCAAAGTGATCGATCTGCCGCTGGAAAGACCCCCTGCTCTCCACTCTGGCGTAGAGAACCACGAAGGACAGTATGGCAGTCATGATGATCACGTTGATAATGATGATAATCTTTTTCATGCACCGATCTCCCACAGAAGCCAAGCCATAATCGCCGGTGTTCAGACATCTGAATCAAAAAAAAACAATCTCCAATATTATAACATGCGGGTTTCATTATGTATAGACCTAATATTTTAACCTTATTGTGAGCTGCGGTGTCCGAAACGGTTGGGCCGGCTGCAGTCCGGAAAATAAAAACGGATGTCCGAGGACATCCGCTCAGTGCCGGAAGGCTGATTATTCTTTTACGTTAACTGCTTCCGCTGCGGCTTTCCTGTTTTCAAAGAGCTGGGCAATCCGGCCGCCCAGCGCCGCCGCCAGGAAGATCCAGAACAGCATGCGCGCCGGGAAGCAGATCAGCATCAGGACCGATACCGCCAGGGGCTTCTTCATCTGGGCGCCCAGTGTGGCGGCCGTCACGATGCCTGCGGCAAACACGAAGTGGGTTCCCGGATCGGGAAACACCAGCATGGCCAGACCGTAACCCATGCACACACAGGCAAAGATCAGGGGGAAGAAGTGTCCGCCCTTCATGCCGAAGCGAAGACAGAAAGCCGTCATGATGAGCTTCAGGACACAGATCCCGATGAGCATCCAGGGGGTAAACGATCCGAAGGATTCCATCAGCTCGGCCATCTGCTCTTCTCCGGAGAACAGCACCATCGGCACCGCAAGACTGACAAGCCCGATCACCAGACCGCAGACAGTCTCACGCCATACGACGGGAACGTGCTCCTCTCCCCGACGTGCAAGCTTCTCAGCACCTTCAAACAGAAGAAACAGCAGAAAGCCTGCGGGGACATACAGCAGGACAAGGGCATAATCCGAAGCGGCGATCGTCACCTCGGGAAAGCTTGGGAAGCCCTCCAGACTGGTGTGAAACAGATGGTTCAGGCCGGAAATCACCAGAAAGCTCGACACCGCAGACAGACCGTACAGCACAAGCTTATAGATCCTCGGGAGCGCAGGGACAGAAGTGTTATCGCCCGGCTCTTCCTCTACGGCCAGAATACCGAAGAGCGGCATGTGGAAAATCTGCCCCAGCGTGACCGCCTCTCCCAGCTCGGAATACAGTCTGGCATTTTCCCTTGCAAAGCTCAGGTTATCCCCGATCCAGTAGCAGAGTGCTGCAATAATACCGGTGAGACCCGCTTCCGGGCCGACACTGGCGCCGAAGATCAGCGGCAGCAGCGCACAGACCAGCATGACAGGCATCGGATGATAGTCATAATGCTTATCCCGCTTCACCTTCCCCAGCACGACGTCCAGTTCCTCGGGGTAATCGCCGTAACGCCTGTGCAGCAGGCCGGTCAGGCAGCCGCCGAGCATGCAGAGGGGCACGATGAGCCACCGGATACCTGTGCTGTGAGGCAGCGTTTCCCAGATCAGAGTCGTCCCAAGGCCGACCGCCTGCAGAAACAGCCAGAGAACAAGCCCTGTCACTGCGCCGAGGCAAAGACTCATCAGAATTACAGCAGCAGCGTTCTTAAAACCTGTTTTCATCCTTATGCACTCCCTGAATAGCGTATTTGTCCTTCACAGTGCCGACCGCAGCAGCCGGAGGGCGGTCAGAAGATGTAGCAGCCGCAGCGCCCGGCTTCCTTTACATGGTAGAGCGCGGTGTCCGCATCCTTGAAGATATCGCCGTCCGGATTCTCGCGATCTGCGAAGGCCACGCCCACGCTCAGCGAGGTCGGCGGCAGATCGTCAGCCGGCTTCTGCAGCATGACGTTTGCCTGGTCGATCTTGCGTTTGACCTGATCGCGCATGGAGCTGTCAACGTTGGACATGATTACGACAAACTCATCCCCGCCCAGGCGGAACACCAGATCGGTAGAGCGGAAGCTGTATTTCAGCACCTCCGCCACCCGTTTGAGGACCAGATCTCCCACATCGTGGCCGTAGGTGTCGTTGATGCCCTTGAATTTGTCCACGTCCACCAGCAGCAGCGCGTTTCTGGACATATCCAGATCGTGCCGCATGAAGTCGTAGGCGCTCCGGTTGTAAAGGCCGGTCAGCGCGTCATGCAGGTTGCCGTAGGTCAGGCGCTCGTGGGTTCTGCGGTTTTCTTCGAAGATCGCGTTATAGGTCTCCGAAACGAAGCGCAGCTCCTCCGCACCGGCCGCCGGCACGGTCTTTTTGGCGCGCATCTGCTCCACCATGCGGGTGAGCGGCTTGCGGATCCAGTCGCTGATGTAGAATACGATTGCCAGCACCACAACCAGCAGCGCCACCGTCAGGACGGTCTGGACACTGAGCAGCACACTCATGCGGTCGTTCAGGCGCACCCGCTCCCTGTCGGAGGCCTCAATCAGTTCATCCGTACAGGATTCTGCGCTGCCGCGGATACGTGCCTTGTAGTCCTCATAGCGGTCACCGTAGACAAGATTCAGCGCAAGCTGGTACTTCTCCTCCGGAGACTTTGCCGCGTCCTCCGGGCTCAGCCCGTGCTCCCTGAGTACCTCCGGGATGAGCGAATCGTCATAGTCCCCGGCGGACAGAATGAGGTTCATGGCCTGATATTCGTCGTCCATCAGCTCGTTGGACAGGGAAAGCGCGGTGGACAGCCGCTCATAGGCCAGGCTGTCGCGGGACATCATGGCCTCCAGATTGGAAACGGCCTCATCCCTGCGCCGGGTCACGTCTGCCTCAGTAAAATAGTTCTGCAGGTATTGGATCTCCCCGGTTACCACAAAACTGCGCACCGCCTCTGTCAGAGTGTCCGAACCGGCCTCCAGATTGGATGCAGCCTGCTGGGCGATGATATAGCGTTCGCTGGCCTGCTCCATGCGCAGATACCCATGGGTCGCCATGGAGTCGGTGATATAGAGCGCTGTGGCGACAAGGAAGGCCGTCAGCACGAAGATTCTGCTGGCCTTGTGCATGGAGATGCTCAGTTTCTCGCTCCATTGCTTCAGGAAGAATTTTCTGGGCTCAGCCTTTTTCCTGAGGCTCCGGTTATCCGCTTCTGCTCCTTCCCGGGAGGCAGATTCCTTCTTTGCGTCCTGCAGGAAGGGCTCAAACTTCTCCGGCGGGACAGGCGGAGAGAAGAGATAGCCCTGCACCATGTCGCAGCCGATCTCACGCAGCGCGTTCATCTGTTCTTTGGTCTCCACGCCCTCGGCTACCACCGGCGCGGAGAGATGCCGGGCGATCTGAAGGATGATCTCCAGCATGTGGGTGTCCTTCTCGTGACCGAAGGCAGTGTTGATGAACTTCATGTCCAGCTTCAGCACGTCAATGGGCAGTGTGGACAGCATGTTCAGCGAGGAATAGCCCGTCCCGAAGTCGTCCATCTCGACCAGGAAGCCCATCGACCGCAGACGCTTCACCGTCTCAATGATCTGCTCGGCGTCTTCGGCATAGGCGGATTCTGTCACCTCCAGATGGAGGTCGCTCGCCTCCAGCCTGCTCTCCTCCAGTATGTCCAGCAGAGTATAGACAATGTTCGCGTCGTACATGTCCACCCGCGACACGTTCACCGACACCGGCACGCTGAAGCCGACCGTGTCCTTCCAGATGCGGATCTGCCGGGCAGCCTCACGCCAGATATAATGATCCAGCTTCTGAATCAGCCCGTTCTCTTCAAACAGCGGAATGAACACGCCGGGGCTGATGAGCCCCAGCTCCGGGTGCTGCCAGCGCACCAGTCCCTCTGCTCCGGCCAGAATAGGCTTTTCGCCGGTGATGTCGAACTTCGGCTGGAAGAACACCTTGAACTGCTTTTCATCAATTGCCTGCGGAAAATCCTCGATCAGCTGCTCGGAGTACAGCTCGGCCTTACGCAGCGTGTCGTCATAGATGCCGATGTTGCGCGTGAAGCTGTTGCGCACGGAATCCGAGGCGATCTTGGCTCGGTCAAAACGCCGCTCAAGCTCCATCGATTTATCCACGTTGGAATAGACTCCCATGCGCAGACGCACGCGGTTGTTGGCGTTCTGCTCGCCGGAGAGACCCATGGAGGCGTTGTCGAGGATGGCCTTGTAGTCCTCCCGATGGGGACAGTACACCAGAAAGATATCTGCCTCCTTACGGCAGACAATGCCTCCCGCGTCATGCACCATCTCCCGGGCCTTCTCGCCGACACGGCGAAGCACGTCGTCCGCATAGGCGCGGCCGTAGCGCTCGTTGATGATGCCGAAGCGGTTGATGTTCAGAACGATGGCGTCCATCGGGGTGTCCCGATGATGCTGGTCGTACTGTTCGGCATAGCTGAAGAAGAACTCGCGGTTATACAGACCGGTCAGCGGATCGCGCTCGGTGGACTGGATGATCTGCCGCCCCTCGAAGAGCTCGATGGTGCGGCGCACACGCGCAAGGATCACCCCGGGGTCCGGATAGGGCTTCTGAATGAAGTCGCTGGCTCCGGCATCCAGGCATTCGATCTCCTGGGACTGATCTCCGGAGGCCACGATGACGGGGAGATCCCGGGTGCCCGGCTCGGCCTTGATGCGGCGCAGCACCTCCATCCCGGGCATGACAGGCATGATCAGATCAAGGATGATAAGAGAGAAGTTCTTTCTTCTCTACAACGACGCGAAGCGCCTCTTCTCCGTTTTCTGCGAAGAGGATATCGTAATCATTCTCCAGGATCGTACCGAGTATGGTACGGTTGATCGCCTCATCCTCCACGACAAGGACCAGCCGCCTGACGTCGGGAGAATGGAACTGTGCCTGATTGTCCGGCATATAGGTTCCCCCTTTTCCAGATAACACGTTTTCTCTAAATAGAGGCCGCTTTGCTGCTGCTCGGCATAAACCGGATTTCGGATCCGTATGCAGGTACATGATCCCGCCTGTTTCGGAACACTGCTTTCCCGGAACAGGCGGAGACGGCTCCTTATGCAGCTCCTTCAGCGTCTGCTGCCGGGGCTTCGGGCTTTTCCTTCAGCTCCGGGACTTTCTCCAGATAGTCCTCAATCACGGCGGCCCAGCCGCTGTAGCTCTTGCTGCCGACAAAATTGTCGCCGATGATGTTGCCTTCGGAATCGACAAACATGGTCTCGGGAATATAGCCGGAGGTCATCTTTTCCATGATGCTGTCCGTCATCCGGAGCGTCGGGTACGTGATCCCCAGCTTCTTCATCGTTTTAACATTCTCTTCCTCGTAGTCTTTAAGGGATACGCCGAGAAGCTGAAGGTCCGGATAGTCCTCCGACAGCTTCTGCAGATCCTCCAGCTCACCCACACAGGGCGGGCACCAGTATGCCCAGAAGTTGACCATGGTCAGCTTCGCATCGCCAAATGCGAGGTCAGTCCATTCATTCCCTTCCGTATCTATCGTTTTGAACGCAACATCCGGTTCCCACTGATCTTCTGCCGATGCTGTGACAAAAGACAGAGTCAGAAGGAGGATGACGATCAGGAGGCAAATCATTCTTTTCATTGTGGAGATCCTTTCCGATTTTTCGGTTTAAAAATCCGTTTTGAATGTAAGCTTCATGATAGAGGAATTTTAACGGTATGTCAACCCTAATCTGCCTCGTGCACCGAGGAAAGATTCCTGTTTGGCCGGTGCATTTTTCTTGCCCTGAGTCCGTCATCTGCGTTACAATACTCCCATCCCTCCGATGGCACAGGATGAGATAAGGGTCTGTCACGAAACAAACGTGCCATTTTGAACTGGGCGGATGATGTAATTCCATTGGGTAAAGGGTTCTAAAAACTCGATGTTTATGCTTTCCTTTTCTTCATCAGTGATCTTTTTACCAGTCTCATAAACATTGT
>JAILFJ010000145.1 GCA_024697625.1 Oscillospiraceae bacterium | reverse complement strand
GTTATTGGGGCTCAGATACAGCACATAGTCCGCGCGCTTCGGCGGCTCGCGGAACACAAGGTTTCCCTTGATGTTGACTCTGCCGTCGGTGATCTGCGTCTCCATCGTGATCTTCCGGATATTCCATCTGGAGGTAATGGCTGGGGTAATGTACTGCAGCTTGATATCCTCTTCCGACATCTGTTTTTTGTCCAGGATCATACAGCACCCCTCCTCTCACATGTCATCGTTCCGTTCTCATAACAATACGGTAAATATATCACAGGACTCGGGAAAACACAATTACAGACTTCTCCCACGACCTGCAATTCCGGCGTTTCGGAGCAAAAAATAGACCGGTCTTCTTCTCTCGGGAACAGACCGGTCATTTCTGGTTATTCGGTTTTGCTCTGTGTAAGGATCGGGTACTGCTCAGAGCTCCATTGTTACCGCGCTGCAGGCATCGATCCTGCCTCTGGCGCGGCAGCCATCCAGCTCAATGGCAAACGGCCTCTGCTCTGGGGCCCGGTTAACGACAGTCAATACGTGCTCGTTATCTGTGAAGCGCAGGATCATGAGTACATCCGCTCCCGCCGCCACAAACCGTGCGTCGCCTTCGCGGAGGGCTGCGTACTTCTGTCTGTTCTGTCCGAGCTGCCGGATATACTCGCAGAGCTCGGGATTTCCCTCCCGGTAGGGACGGCGGTTGAAGGGGTCATTGGTGCCCCGCATCCCCTGCTCGTCTCCGTAATAGATGCTCGGGACACCCGGAACACTGAACTGGATTGCCGCGGCCAGCTTCGTGAGCGCCATTGCTCTGTTCCAGTCCTCCGCGGTCAGGGATGCTTCGAGCGCGAGCTGCTCCTCCCTGGGTTTGTCCTTCCAGACCGCATCGCTGGCCAGCACATTCTGCAGCCTTTCGGTGTCATGGGTTCCCAGAAGATTCATGAGGCTCCGGTACAGCGGCTGCGGATAGTGGAGCTGCTGAGAGCTCAGGAAGGCCGCCAGATCGAAAGCGCTGCAGTGTCCGTGGAGGAAGCCCAGCACCGCGCCGCGGAAAGGATAGTTCATCACCGAATCCAGTGAGTCTCCCAGGGCATAGCGCCGCCGCGAGCCGTAGCTCTCTTTCAGCACCGCATCCTCCCAGACCTCGCCGAGGATCAGCGCGTCCGGCTTTTCCTCCTTCGCAGAGCTTCGGATCAGATGCAGCACGTCATCCGGGAGCTCGTCCGCCACGTCCAGCCGCCATCCCGAGGCCCCATGGCGGAGCCACTGGCGCACGATGCTGCTGCTGCCCCGAACGATATAGGCCTGCCAGGACGGGTCTTCCTCGTTCACCTCCGGCAGATCCCGGAATCCCCACCAGCTCCGGTAGTCGTCCGGAAAATGCCGGAAGTCATACCAGCTGTCCCAGGGAGAGGGCTCCGGCTGACATGCGCCCGCCTCGGGATAGTGTCCGTCGCGGTTGAAGTACACGCTGTCCGCCCCCGTGTGCGAGAACACGCCGTCGCAGAGGATCCGGATGCCGCAGCGCCGGGCCTCTCTGCAGAGGTTTTCGAAATCCGCGTTGCTGCCCAGGATGGGATCCACGTGGCGGTAGTCAGAGGTGTCGTAGCGGTGGTTGGAGCGCGCCTCAACGATGGGATTCAGATAGATACAGGTGACGCCCAGCCCCTTCAGGTACGGGAGCTTTTCGCAGATGGCGCTGAGCCTTCCCCCGTAGAAGTCGTCCGGGCTGTACTCCTTCTCAAAGTCCCGCGGCTGCCAGCGGGGCTCTTCCTCAAGGCTCCGGTGCAGCTCCGGGGTCTGGCCCAGCCCGACGTGGTATTCGATGCCGTGCTCCGCGCCGCCGTCATCCGAAAACGCAAAGCGGTCCGGGAAGATCTGATACATGACGCCGCCCGGAAACCAGTCGGGGGTCTCAAAGTCCCGGTCATAGACCGTCAGCCGAAAGCCGTCGCAGGCATCCTCGCAGACCCGTCCGTGGATTCCGTCCGGTCCTGCGCACAGCCACCAGGTTTTTTCTCCGGCCTGCAGGCGGAAGCGGTACCAGAGCGCCGCGCTCGCTTCCGGGGCATCCATGGTGATGCTCCAGCCCGTCTCCGTCTTCTGCATGGGGAGTTCCGACCAGAGGGCATCCCCGTAGAGTTCCAGTACCGCCGACCGGATTGCGGCTCCGCCTCCCCGGACCGAGAGGCTGAGCGCCTCTCCCGTCCGGACCGCGCCGAAGGGCGAGCGGTACTCCTTCAGCCGCAGATCATGCCGTATTGCCGGCAGAGACCGGATCAGATCGCAGAGCAGGTCGTATACCGCCGCCGTCCGCGGCTGCAGCGTATTCAGCTCCGCCCTCTCCTCTTCTGTGAGCTCGCAGACAAAGGACGGTTCCGCTGCCAGCCAGACCATCTCCAGGGGCTGTCCGGCCTCGTCCATCAGGATGCGCATTGCCTCTGACGCGAAGACCGCTCCCCTGCTGCGGGCCGGGGACAGTTCCGACAGATTCTCCGCGGTCATTCCGCCTGCCAGATAACGTGTCACAGCGACCCGCGCATCCGCCGCCGCGGAAAAGAAGCGCTTCGCAAATGCCGTCTCCGGCATGGCGCATACAGGGGTCCACACTCCGTCGTGAAACTTGAGCGGCATCATCTTCTGCCCCTCATACCGGATATCAAGGCGGTAATTCGAATTCCAGGACTCGCTGTAGCTGCCGCCGTACAGGACGCTCACACGCTCAAATACCGATGAATTCTCTATTCTTTCCACACTCAAATTCTCATTCTCAGTTCATAAGCTCATTTTCTGCATTCTGTCCCGCTGCCTCTGCGCACTCCGCCGGAAGCATGCTGTGATAAAGCCGGATGTATTCCTCTGCCGAGTGAATGAAATCGAAGTCCGCCCGCATCGCGTTCGTGATCAGCCGATCCATCGCCTCCGGTTCCCGGTAGCAGCCCATCGCCTGCCGGATGGCATCCCGCAGCTCCCATGCGTCGAAGTGTTCAAACGAGAAACCGTTCGCTCTCTCAGGAAAGCGGTTCCACGGGATTACGGTATCGCGCAGGCCGCCGGTTTCACGCACGATCGGGATGCTGCCGTAGCGCATGGCGATCAGCTGGCCGAGGCCGCAGGGTTCAAACCGTGAGGGCATCAGGAAGAAGTCACTCCCGGCGTAGGTCAGATGTGCCGCCTCTTCGTTGTATCCGATGTACGAGCAGAGCCTCCCGCGGTATCGGCCTTCCGCCGCACGCATGAAGTTCTCGAAGGTCTCATCCCCGCTGCCTACCAGCATGAACTGGACCTTCTCGTTCTGCATGAGCTCGTCAATGACGCACTCGATCAGGGCAAAGCCCTTCTGTTCCGTCATCCGCGATACCATTGCGAATACCGGGATGTCAGGGTTCTGCTCCAGGCCCATTCTCTCCTGCAGGACCGCCTTGCACAGGGTCTTTCCGCTCCGGTGGAGCACATCGTAGCGGGCCGGCAGCAGCAGGTCGGAGGCCGGGTCAAAGACTTCCGCATCGATGCCGTTGAGGATTCCCGTCACCTGGTCCGGGCGCTTCGTGAGAACCTCGTCCAGCCCCTCTGCATAATCCGGCGTACGGATTTCCATGGCATAGCTTGGGCTGACGGTGCTGACGCGGTCGGCGTACACACAGCCTGCCTTCAGGAAGTCGGCGCAGTCGCCCTGCCGCATGACCTCCTCGGTGTACAGGCTGTCGTCCAGCCCCAGCAGGTCCTTTGCGAGGCCGAAGCTGCACTTTCCCTGAAAGGCGATGTTGTGGATGGTGAGCAGGTAACGCAGCTTTCCGGGCATGCCGTCCCGGAATCTGGTCTTTGCCAGCACCGGAATCATCGCCGTGTGCCAGTCGTTGCAGTGGATGAGATCCGGCTCAAACCCCAGGCCCGGCAGGGCCTGCAGCACGACCTGACTGAAGAACGCGTACTGCTCGATCTCCTCATCACCGCCGCTGTAGATCCGGTTCCCGTAGTATCTCTCGTTATCCACCAGATAAAAGGTGACCTTCCCCAGTTCCAGTTTTTCGATCCCGGCGTACTCGTGCCGCCAGCCAAGGTCCGTATAGAAGTGAAACAGATGCTGAACCTGACCGGCATAGCGTTCCTTGATTCCCCGGTGATAGGGCGTGATCACCCTCGCTTCGGTGCCGAGTGTCCGGAGGCTTTTGGGCAGCGCCCCGACCACATCGGCGAGGCCTCCCGTTTTTGACAGCGGTGCGCACTCTGCCGCGGCCAGCAGGATTCGGAGTTCCCTGCGTTTCTCCTTCATTCCTCCTCCTTTTTTCTGCGGGGTTTTCTCGGGCGGAATTCAAAGAAGAGGGCCGAGAGCGCCGGGAGCGTAATTGCCGCTGACCAGGGGTGCTCCAGGAATGCTTCATGTTTCGCACGGATGGCCTTCGGGTTGCCTTTTCCCTTTCCGCCGAAGCGATAGTCGTCGCTGTTGAGGATCTCCTTGATATAGCCGTCCTGCGGCAGACCGAAGACGAAGTTCTCATAATCCACGGGGGTGAAGTTGCACACGCAGATCACGTTGTGGTCCTGCGTCCCGGAAATGCGCATGAAGGCGATCGAGCTGCGCTGGGCATCGTTGACGTTCAGCCACTGGAAGCCCTCCCAGCCGTGGTCCTGAAGGCTCAGCGCCGGCCAGGTCCGATAGATGCGGTTCAGTTCCCGCACGTACGCCTGCATCTCCTGATGGCGCGGATACTGCAGCAGCAGCCAGTCCAGCGGCAGCTTCCAGTTCCATTCGATAAACTGGCCGAATTCCGACCCCATGAAAGTCAGCTTCTTCCCGGGATGGGCGAACTGATAGCCGTACAGCGCACGGAGATTGGCAAACTTCTGGTCATAATCCCCGGACATCTTGTTGACCATCGAATACTTCCCGTGCACCACCTCGTCGTGCGAGTAGGCCAGGACATAATTCTCCGAGAAGGCATACATCATGGAGAAGGTCAGCTTGCTGTGGTTGAAGGAACGGAAGTACGGATCCAGCGCCATATAGTCCAGGGTGTCATGCATGAAGCCCATGTCCCACTTCAGGCAGAATCCGACGCCGCCGACGTCGGGGGGCGCGGTGATGAGCGGGAAGGCAGTGGATTCCTCCGCCACCGTGACCGCCCCGGGATAGGTTGTGAGGACAGCTTCGTTCATCTTCCGCAGGAAGGCCAGGGCGTCGAGGTTGATATAGCCGCCCTCCTTGTTCGGGGTGTACTCTCCGTCTCTTCTGCCATAATTCAGATACAGCATGGAGCTCACTGCGTCCACCCGAATGCCGTCGATGTGATACTCCTCAAAAAACAGGCAGGCCGACGAGACCAGGAAGCTCTGCACCTGGTCGGAGGCATAGTCAAAGATCATGGTCCCCCACTCCGGGTGTTCCGCCATGCGCTTCTCCTTGCACTCGTAGAGCGGCGTTCCGTCAAACAGCCTCAGGCCGTGCTCGTCCCGCGGAAAATGCGCCGGGACCCAGTCCATGATCACGCCGATGCCGGCCTGGTGCAGGGTGTCGACAAAATACTTGAAGTCGTCGGGGCTTCCGTAGCGGGAGGTCGGTGAGTAGTATCCCGTCACCTGATAGCCCCAGGACCCGTCAAAGGGATACTCCGTGATCGGCATCAGTTCCACATGGGTAAAGGCCATGTCCCTGCAGTAGGCGGCAAGCTCCTCGCCGAGCGTCCGGTAATTCAGCCCGCCCTCCGGCGTTTTCCACGAGCCCAGGTGCAGCTCATAGATGCTCATCGGTTCCTTCATGAAGTTCTTGAAGGCCCTCGCGGTCATGAAGTTGCCGTCATGCCATGCGTAGTGTCCTCCGTCCCAGACGCAGGATGCGGTATCCTCACCGGACTGGGAGCACATGGCAAACGGATCCGACTTCAGCACGGTTTTTCCGTCCGCCCCGGTGATCCGGTACTTGTAGCACTGACCGACGGAGGCGTTGTCCGCAAAGCAGGCCCAGACACCGCCCTCCAGTTTTTCCATGTCCCAGTCCTGCCAGCCGGTAAAATCTCCGACGAGGTTGACCTTTCTCGCGTTGGGAGCCCAGACCAGGAACCGGTACTTGTTCAGCTCCGGAATCCAGCGGCAGCCGAAGCACAGCCAGGCTTTTCTGGCGTTGCCGGTATTGAAAAGATAGATATCGTCACGAGGAATAAATGCAAGATGTTGCTGATCCATAAGCGTTTCTTCCCTTCTGTAATAATACGGTCCGCTGTGTTTTCTGTAGCCTGTGATATGTTGAATCAGGGGATTCTGCTTCCCGATTGTTGCAGGGTGCACAATAGACAAGGTTATTATAACATGTTTTTCTGGAGATTTCTACCCTTGGAAGAGAATCTTTCGCAAATCGGGCGCATAAATGGAGACGCGGGGCAAAGCGGAGAGACAGGCGGACTTTCTCTCGTCTGCCTGTCTCCGTAGCGTTTTTCTGTCTGTGTTTTTCAGGAAGCTCTTTCTGGCGGTCAGATCTGGATCAGTTCATACGCTCTGGTGCCGAGACCGATCTCTTCGGCGTGGATGAGCCCCGCCTCCCATTCCGCATCCGGGTGATTGAGATGGAAATACTCGTGGTTGGGGTCCTCTGCGCCGAATTCCTTCATGTGGCGGTCGAGGCGGCTCCCCTCGATGACCGGCATCCGGTTGCAGAGATCGACACAGGCCTGGTCCAGGGCCACTGGGTCGAAGGACGCCAGCATGCCGACGTCCGGGATGATGGGGACGTCGTTCTCCGCATGGCAGTCGCAGAAGGGCGAGACGTTGCAGATCAGCGAAATATGGAACGCGGGACGATCCTTCACCACCGCATAGGCGTACTCCGAGATTTTGCAGGAGAGGATCGCCGCGGAATTGGAGACACTGGGCTCGATGGCATTCTTGGGACAGATTGCAAGGCAGCGGCCGCAGCCGACACATTTTGCATGATCGATATGGGCCTTGCCATTCTCGACGCTCGGCCCCCCGTGCGCACAGATCCGGACGCAGGAGCCGCAGCCGACACAGAGCTCCTCATTTACAACGGGTTTGCCCTCCCAGTGCTGCTCCATCTTTCCGGAGCGGGAGCCGCTGCCCATGCCGAGGTTCTTCAGCGCTCCGCCAAAGCCGGCCTCTTCATGCCCTTTGAAGTGACTCAGCGAGATGACGATATCCGCGTCCATAATCGCCTGGCCGATCTTGGCTTCCTTAACCAGCGGAAGATTAACAGGGACATGCGCTTCATTGGTTCCCTTGAGTCCGTCGGCGATGATTACATGGCAGCCGGTCTGCAGGGGCGAGAAGCCGTTCAGATAGGCGGTCTCCATATGGTCTAGGGCATTCTTGCGGCTTCCGACGTACAGGGTGTTGCAGTCGGTCAGAAACGGCATCCCGCCGCGCTCACGGACGTAGTCGGCAACGACCTTTGCATACTGAGGTCTGAGATGGGCAAGGTTTCCCAGCTCGCCGAAGTGGATCTTGATCGCCGCATAGCGGTCTGTAAAGTCGATCTCCTCAAAGCCCGCCTTTTTCATCAGGCGATGCAGCTTCTGGGGCAGGGTTTCGCTTGGGGTCGCATGGAAGTCGGTAAAGTATACAGGGGCTTTTTTCACTTTGATCAGTCCTTTCGGGTTTTTCTGTACGCTTGGGTCTGTTATGGGACGGTTTATCTTAAACTGTACTGTCTGTTCTGCGTCTATGCGCAGCTCCAGAGCAGGAGATTGTCCTGAAAGCTCACGGTCAGACGGCCGGCATCTCTGAGCCATGCGAGGTACGAGCGCACCGTGCTCCCCACCAGCACGTACTGCTCAAAGTTCATCGTCAGGCCGTACTCCGTAAAGAGCTTCTGCAGAAGGGCTTCAAAGCAGACCGGTTCCTCACAGAGGCGGACAATCCTCTCTCCGATCTCCTTCACCTGGTCGATGTTGTACTGGGCCAGGGGCGCGATGTCCTCCGTCGCTTCCGTGTGAGCAGGGATGAAGAGCCTGGCCTCCATCGTCTTCACCTTCTCCAGAGTATCCAGATATGCCGCCACATCATAAATAAAGCCGATCCGGTACTTCTCGAGGGTCTCCCGTCCTGACAGGCAGTCCGCCAGGTAAACCGTGCCGTCCGGCGCGCGGTAGCCGACCATGTCGAAGAAGTGCCCCGGCAGCGGGATCGATGAGAAGCCCTCCGGCAGCGCCGCATCCGTCAGGGGCTCCGCGTCGCTCTCCTGGGCGAGCAGGAATTTATGCCGCAGATCTTTGCAGGGATAGCCGCCGTAGAGGAAGGCCGGTTCAAGGATGGGGTTTCTGGTGATCGCACAGTCGATCCCCGGCGCATAGACTCTGCAGCCCGTCTGCGCCTGCAGATACCGGTTGCCCCCGATGTGGTCGGCATTGGCGTGCGTGTTGTAGATGGCCCTGAGCGTCCAGCCGTTCCTGTCCAGGATCTGTCGGACCTTCCGTCCGGCATCCTTGTCGTTTCCGCTGTCGATCAGGCACACCTCGTCTCCGTCCAGACGGACCAGCCCGATTTTCGCCGGGCTCTGGATATAGTAGCATCGATCGCTCACCTGTACGAGTTCAAACATCGGTTTCTCTCCCCTTTCGCCTCCCGCGATCCGCTCCGGACCGCGGTCCTTTTCTCCGGTTATCCGGCTTTTTCGTTTTTCTCTCTTCTCCGGTCGATGATCTCAAACGGGATCGTGATGATCAGCATATACACAGCCAGGATGGCGATGCTCGGGATCAGATACAGAAACGGGATCGGGATCCAGCCGTGGAAAATCTCCAGCAGGAAGTTTCCTTCGGTCTCCACGGAGAAGAAGTAGTTTGCCTTCGGGTGCAGCCCGCTCCACCGGAGCAGCATGTTGACTGCAAATACGCCGAGGGCAATCAGGCAGATGGCGAGCGTCGCTCTCGGCAGATCGCGAAGCCGCGGCCGGAACAGTCCGAAGGTGACGAGCGCAAGGCCCTCGATCACGATCATGAAGTGCGTTCCGTAGTATCCCAGCATGCGCGGGAGCAGAATCGGATACCCCTCAAAGCCGTTTCCGGGCATCGCCAGTGCCATCAGTGCGCCCAGAGGGCCGAGGAAAAAGCTGAAGCACATGAGCGGACGGCTTTTTTTCAGCACAGCGATCGGGATCAGGATCATGTTGATGTTGCACAGCTGCATCGGCAGCTCGCCCCACCAGTTGAATCCGCCCATGCCTGCCGTAATCACGTTGAAGTCACTGTCCTGGGACAGCCGGTATTTATAAACGATGAATCCGATCATCGTCGCGATGCAGGCCGCAACCAGCACGGTGACTTTGGTTCTCTCGCTTTTCCCCCGCAGGAGAAGGCTCGTCACAGTGAGGAGCAGCAGGAAGAACAGGGCCGTCAGATTGAAAAGCGTATTGAACGGACGCATGATCCACGTATCCATTCTGTTCTCCTTTCCGTAAATTCCTTCCGGAGCTGTACGTGACAGCCTGTCAGGCCTTTCCTGTTGTCTGTCTTTTCTCCCGGTCCAGCCTGGCGCTCAGCCGTAGATGCGGCACTGCGCGTACTTTGAGAACGCCCCGGCGCGGCAGCCGGGCGTCTGCACTGCGTCCCGGATGATGTCAGGGAGATAGGCGTCCCACTTGACCTCCAGAATGATCGGTGCATCTCCGGCCGGGATCGTAACGCAGTCCGGATTCAGAAAGTCCGTATCCGCAAGGCCGGTACGGATGTCATAGTCGAAGGTAACCCGGACATTGCCGGGGGCATAGACATAGGGCTCCCGGGTATAGTCCACAATGGTTTTCGGGCGAAGGCCCAGGGTCTGCATTTTGCAGTAGAGCTCCCGTACGAGCGGAGCTTCCGCTTCCGCCATCCAGCCAAGCTCTCCGGCGATGATGTTCCGGGTCTCCTCTTCGGTCAGCTCTGCACTCAGCTTGCCGCAGAGCCCGTTGCGTTTGCTCTTCTTCTCCAGATGGATGACGGAGGGATCAAAGTTGTAGCAGCGGATACGGAACTTCTCTCTTTCGTTGACGCCATCCAGTTTTTCCCGCAGGGCTCTGTCGCCCATGCTGTCGAAGTAGAGGCTCCGGATCTGATAGCGGCCTTCCTCTGCATGAGGGTCCGGCTGCATGACAGCCTGCAGTCTCGCACGGATCGCCAGAAGGTCCATATAGCCGATCTCGTGTTTCCATTCGTGACGGTAATTCGTGCCGACTGCCCCCCTCTCATCCCGGTTTTCCGGATATCGTATACTTCATAATACCAACCCGCAGCGGATATTGCAAGGAAAATGTGACGAGCCCCCTTTTCTCTCCGCGGGGCTCTCATACCGATGCTGCCGATTGCGATCCTTGACCTGCCATCTGATTTCTGTTAAGATACAGACACCGGCATCCTGCTCTCCGGAAGAAACCGGAGCTTTCTGCCGGAATGGAACGAATAACGAGGTGATTGAATTGCAATGTCCGTACTGTCATGCCGAAATCAGCGACCGCAGCAAGTTCTGTACCGAATGCGGCGCCAGCCTGGCCGGGGTTTCCGACCGCGCGGAACAGCAGCGCAGCGCTGCCGGGATGGCCGCGAGCTCCGGGATGGTCCTCGGCGCTGCCGCCCGGCAGGCCCGGCTGTCCGCACCCTTTGATCAGAATGCCCTGATCAGTGACAGAGCTTATAATGCCATTCTGGTCGGTGTCCTGCTCTGGGGGCTTCTGGTCAACGCCCTGCTCTGCGCCTTTGCCGCTGATTTTGCGGCAAACATGAACCCGATCGTCTTTCTGATCATCTACTTTGTCTGTGCCTTTGCGGGGATCCGCATGGCCGCGAAGTCCACAAACCCTTTCGTCAGCTTTCTCGGGTACAACCTGGTCGTCATTCCCTTCGGGCTGACGATCGCCATCCTGGTCAGTGCCTACGGCGGCATCGGCTCGGACGTCGTCCGTGACGCTTTTGTCTATACCCTGATCATCTCCCTCGGGATGATGGCGGTGGTCATGATCGCGCCCGATCTTTTTGCGAAACTGGGCGGCGCGCTTCTGGGCTGTCTGGTCGGCCTCGTTCTGTGCGAGCTGGTGCTTCTGATTTTCCGGGTGAACCAGGTTGTCACAGACTGGATCGCCGCAGCGCTCTTCAGCCTCTATATCGGCTATGACATCTATCGCTCGCAGCAGTTCCCGAAGACGGTGGACAACGCTGTGGACAGCGCGCTGGACATCTATCTGGATATTGCCAATCTCTTCATCCGCCTTCTGGAGATCATGGGCCGTCGGAAGGACTGAGCTCTCCCCTGCCCTCCAGTGCCCACCGGATCAGCTCGGCCAGGATCGGCTGGAGCTGCCGTGCCTTATCTGTCAGGTCGTATTCCACCCGGACCGGTACTTCGAGATACTCCGCCCGCTCCACCATTCCGTCGTCCTCCAGTTCCTTCAGGGTCTTGGAGAGCATGGTGTTGGAGATGCCCCGGATGTTTTTCAGCAGTTCATTGTACCGGCTTGAGCCGTTGGCCAGCAGAGAGCAGAGGATCGGCAGCTTCCACTTTCCTCCGATCGTATTCAGCGCCCCCTGCAGTACGCATGCATCCGCGCATGGGCAATTGTGAGCCTGAGACATTTTCATGTCCTCCTGTAATCATTTTCTTCCTTACTACGGAAAAAATAAGTAATTGACAGATGAATCAGAATCAATTACAGTATACATAATAAGTTTTCCGTTGTAAAGCATTTTTTCTTACATTGATGTTTTCAGAGCAGCGTCCTGACTCTGCACTCTTCAGGCTGTGGAGCGGTCTCAGCGGAAAACCGGAAGCTTTGGACAAGGGGGATTGCCATATGAACATGTCAGATCTGATCCGCAGACGGAGAAGCGTCCGGACCTTCGACGGGGTTCCGCTGCGCGAGGAGGATGCCGCCCGTATCGCTGAATTTGCCGGCAAGGCGGAAAACCCGTATAAAATACCTGTTGAGTGGAAACTGCTGGACAGGAAAGCAGACAGGGTCTCTTCCCCGGTCATTGCGGGCACCGACACCTTCATTGCCGGAAAAATGCAGCAGCTTCCCCACGCAGAGGAGGCCTTCGGCTACAGCTTTGAGAAGATCGTTCTTTTCGCAGAGTCGCTGGGCGTCGGTACGACCTGGATTGCCGGGACCATGGATCGCAGGGCCTTTGAGCAGGCCATGGGCGTCTCGCAGGATGAGGTACTGCCCTGTGTCAGTCCCCTCGGTTATCCGGCTGAGAAGATGTCTCTGCGCGAATCCATGATGCGGAAGGGCGTCAAAGCGGACAGTCGGCTCGATTTTGAGAAGCTTTTCTTTAAGGGCAGCTTCGACGTACCCCTCTCACCGGCAGACGCGGGAGACCTGCAGCTTCCGCTGGAGCTGGTGCGTCTCGCTCCTTCCGCGATCAACGCTCAGCCCTGGCGCGCCGTGCTCTGCGGAGATGCCGTGCATTTCTATAAGAAGCGTGGCAGGGGCATGGGCGGCGGCTCCTGGGATATCCAGAAAATCGATATGGGAATCGCGCTGTGTCATTTTGAGCTCGGAGCTGAGGAATGCGGGATCCGTCCCGTTTTCCGGGCTGCGGACCCGGGGATTCCCCACGAAGACGGGCTTAGGGTCTGTCACGAAACAAACGTGCCATTTTGAACTGGGCGGATGATGTAATTCCATTGGGTAAAGGGTTCTAAAAACTCGATGTTTATGCTTTCCTTTTCTTCATCAGTGATCTTTTTACCAGTCTCATAAACAT
>JAILFJ010000172.1 GCA_024697625.1 Oscillospiraceae bacterium | reverse complement strand
AGAAGAATCTGAATCGGTTCCATATGCTCTTTGCCTGCGCAAATCTACTTATGTTGATTCGTGGAGGACGTACTGAACAGTTCTGTAATGCATGAACAGAGGCGTATTGCGCCCTCTTCCAGGAGAACACCCGGAAAACAGATAAAAACTGGGGACACTAAGGCGTAGAATAGACCTGTTTTGAAGTAATATCCGCAGGATTCTGCGAAAAAATACGAATTCTGGGACTCGCTGACCTATTAAGTGTTTTTGTTCAGCGTTTCCCTAAGGGTTTTTCTCTTAGAGGACAGGATGCCCATGTCAATTTTACTCTGTCAACAGGGGTGACCTATAGAGTTGATATTTCTGAAACTGGCGAAGAAGCAATACCCAAGTATGTGAAAATCACTGGCGCAGACGAGGAATTCTACAAAAAGCTGTTAGAGACCTTTCCGAACGGGGATCACCGGCAACACTGCGCCAGCGTAATAGCACATCAGGTTAACAAAAATGACAGGTATATAGCCGCGGAAGTTGAGGAATACATAAAGCAGGTCATCTCCAACATGACAGAGGAAGAATTGTCTGTTATGGAGACATCCATCCCTACGTATGCAAACAAGATTCGGGAAAAGATAGAAGCGCTGGAGGATGACTTCAGACAGAAGAAGTTCTCCAAATGGCTGGACAGCGGGACGATTACGTGCGAAGAGGTTTATAAACTTGCTGAGGTTATTACACCGGCGAAAACGATTGACACAATTCCCAAATCATTGTATGAAGCGGAAAAGGATGATCTTAACACCTTCGAGCGAAAGGTAATCGATGTTGTTGTCAGCCTTGAGAATGTCAAATGGTGGCATCGCATTATCGAGAGAAAGGACTTCTTCATCAATGGATGGTTTTATCACTACCCGGATTTTATGGTTATGACAAAATCCGGAAAACTTGTCCTGATCGAAGCAAAGGGTGATCATCTTGACGGAGACGACAGTAAGGATAAGCTCGAACTTGGAAGGAAATGGCAGCAGCAGTCAGGCAAGGATTACCGCTATTTTATGGTTTTCTCAAAGAAAGAATTCGGCCTCGATGGTTCGTATACAATTGATGAGTTCGTCGATGTTATGAGGAAGCTGTAGAGTATACATTCGTCACGCCAAGTATAATAGAAGCGGAGGGATATGGCGGATGAGCCGTATATGAGAAGACGGAAGAAGGTGCAAAGATGACCAAACCAGAACTGGTATCCTATGTCCGTGACTATTACTCTGTCAATCCGGATTACCCCTGGGATGATGAGAATTACGTCCTTAGACATGAAAGCAACAGGAAGTGGTTTGCGGTCGGGCTTGCTGTCCGGTATCTGCGTCTCGGCATTGATTGTGACGGCACAGTGGACATCATCGATGTGAAATGCAGTCCATTGATGATGGGCGCATACCTTAGCCTCCCCGGAATACTTCCCGGCTACCACATGAACAAAGACCACTGGCTGACGATACTGCTTGACGGTACGGCGTCGGACGAGACGATAAAAGAACTGCTGGAAATCAGCTATGAGATGACGAAAGGAATGAGAAGATGAGCGAGGTAATCAAGACAACAGCAACCGGAATCTGAAAGGGCTCGAAGACTCTTCCTGCAGGCTGGAGATCACGGCAATTTCAGATCTGGCAGATGCTGAGGTAATCTGGGTCGGCTATCCCATCTGGTAGTACATACATCCGAGAATCTCTGGGACCTTCTTTGATCAGGCGGATCTGAAGGGAAAAACAGTCCATCTCTTTGCCACTTCCGGCGGCGGCAATATTCAGGACAGTATGGCGGATATGAAAGCAGCTTACCCCGAGGTGAATATAGCGGACGGGAAGAGAATTTGAAGCGGGGGAGACTCCGCTTCCCTTTTCGCATACCCTGTTAAGCCTTCCTATCTCTTCAACATAAGCACAGGACCGCCCGGAGGCGGTCCCAAGGGTGCTGCAATACCGGTTCGCTATCAGGAGCGATACCCACACGGTTTAACGAAAGGTCACATGTCCGCGCAGGGAACACCGGCTTCCCGCAGCTCTCTCCGCAAACGCGGCATGTCGCGGAAGAATACGGTTCCGGGCATGCCTGCGGCGCAGCAGCCGTCGATGTTCAGAGAGTTGTCGTCGATGAAGAAGCATTCCGCCGGATCCAGATCATAGGTCTCAAACAGCGCCTCGTAGATCTCCCGCTGGGGCTTCAGAAGCTTCACGTCGGCGGAGACGACCCAGCCATCGAAGCAATCCGAAGCCGGCAGCCGGTCAAAATACTGATGTAGTGTGGAGGTGGCGTTGGAGAGCAGATAGATACCGTAGCCGAGACCCTTGAGCTCGCGGATCAGCTCCGCCATCCCCTCGATGGGCTTCAGAGGCGGCTTCCACCAGTCGAAGACGCAGGCGTGCGCGGCCTCGTGCAGCTCCGGAGGAAGACGGCGGCAGATGCTCTCATAGCCCTCAGGCTGGGTCATAAGGCCGTGGTCCATGCTGACCCATTCGCGGCAGCAGAAAACTTCAAGGAGGAGGCGGTCGCTGTCCTCTTTGGAAAGAGCGCAGCGGGAGACGATTTCCCAGGGGCTCCAGTCGATCAGAACCCCGCCCATATCAAAAACAATATTGTGAATCAAGCGGTTTTCCCCTTTCCGAAGACGGATGCGAGTTTCTCACGACGCTTCCGTCTTTTTTCTTTGGCTTCGAGGCGCTCGCCCAGATCGCGGGCGCCCACGCCGTAGACCAGGTACAGAATCAGCCCGGAGACGATCATGATAAAGACCGTAGAGGCGCAGCGCCGGCCGGAGGCATTGACGTTGTAGCCGTAGAGACCCTCTTCCGCGCACATGGACTGGATGACCATGGCGTAGCTGGTGCCGTAGGTACTGGCGAAGGTTGCAGACATGTCGTATTCGGTGAAGAGGGCGTTGAAGTTCAGCGCAAATACCGCCAGAACGCTGGGCAGAATGATCGGGAGCTTGACTTTCAGGAAGGTGCGCAGACCGCCGGCTCCGAGGTTCTTCGCCGCGTCCTCCAGTTCCTCGTCAATGGAGTAGAAAGAGGCTTTGATCATGCGAAGGGAGAAGGGGAGCTTCGTGACGGTGTAGGCCATGATGATCAGGAAACGCACATTCTGCGCGTAATAGAGGTTCTGGTTTCCGACGTACCAGACGCTGTCGCTGTTGAAGTAGGTGCGGTAGGAATAACAGATGAGGATCGTAGGCAGAAGCCAGGGGAAGAGCAGGGCATATTCGAGAACGATGCCGCTCTTCTTACTGCGCTTTTTGAAGATGTAGTTGCAGGCGACAACGACAATCACACAGGCGAGTGCCGCCGCGAGGGCGGAGAGAATGAAGCTGAGCCGGATACCGCCGAGGGTCGCGTCATTGGAGAAGACGCCGGAGATCGAACCGACACGGGTCTTGTATTTGCCGCGGCTGGTCAGGTATTCATAATCCTGCTGGCCGAAGTAGTTGATAAGTGTCCAGTGGCTCAGATCCAGCTTTTTCAGACGGATGGCGCTGTAGGTCTGGAAGGAGAAGATGATGATCATGACCACCGGAGTCATGTAGATAATAAACAGAACATAGGCATAGATATGTGCCAGCACGTTCGCCACAGGGTTCGTGATCTTCTGCTTCTGCAGCTTTGCCTTGGTCTTGGAGACGGAGAGATAGTGGCCCTTGCGTTCATAGGAGGAGAGCACGGTCAGCAGGATGATCGTGAACATGGCCAGAATGATGCTCAGCAGTGCTGCGCGGGCCTGCGGGAAAGCTTCGTCTGCGGAGGAGGAGCCCGCAAGACGGACAATCTCCGGGTTGATGGAGTCATAACCGAGCAGGGTGGGTGCGGACATGGCGCAGAGTCCCGTGATGAAGGTCATGACCGTGAGAGAGAACATCGTGGGGATCAGAGTCGGAAAGACCACCTTCCAGAGGACCTTGAAGGGCTTTGCCCCCATGTTCCGCGCGGCTTCCACGGTGTTGTAGTCGATGCCGCGGATCGCATTGCGCAGGAAGAGCATATGGTTCGAGGTGCAGGCGAAGGTCATCGTGAAGAGCACCGCGTTGAAACCGGAGAACCAGGTGGCTTTGATATTCGGAAAGGCGTTTTTCATCGCGGTCGTCAGGATGCCGTCACTTGCATAGAGAAACATATAGCCGGTGACGAGGGCGACGCCGGAATAGATCATTGTCGTCATGTAGCCAAGCCGGAGAATCCTGGCGCCCTTGATGTCAAAATACTCGGTCAGAAGCACGATGGAGACACCGACGACGTTGACCGTGATGACCAGAAGAATGGCGAGCTTCAGAGAGTTCCAGACATACTTGCCCATGCTGCCGGCGAGAAAGAAGCGGATGACGGCAAAGGGGTCCCGCTCGCCGGCGGAATTCTTTGTGTTGAAGATGCTGGTGAGGGTATTGAGGCAGGGAAGAAGCATGAAGCCGAAGAACAGGTATGCGAAGAAAGCGACGCCGAAAATGCGGAAAAGCGTCTCCGGGCGGAGCTTTCGGTCAAGGGTCTGCGTACTCATGCCGACACCTCTTTCCCGGGGGGATAGGACATGACATCGGAGGGATCCAGAACGACGGACACCTCCTGTCCCTCTTCATAGATCCGTACGCCGTCGTTCTTCTCGATGACCTTGATGGTCTGCGTGCCGAGGTCAATATAATATTTAATGTAGAGGCCGTAATATTCACGCATGCTGACACGCCCCGGCAGCGAGAGCTGGCCGGGCCCCGGTTCCGTGTTGACATGCAGACGCTCAAGACGGATATAGTGGTGATCCGTCGGCTTCAGCGCCGCGCCGGAGGCGATGAGCCGGTCCGTGACGGGCTCGGAGAGCCGGTTGATGTCGCCGATGAAATTGCAGACAAACTCGGTCTTTGAGAAGTTGTAGATCTCGTTCGGTGTGCCGATCTGTTCGATGTAACCCTTGTTGAAGACAGCGATGCGGTCGGAGAGGGTCAGAGCCTCCTCCTGGTCGTGCGTGACATAGATGGTTGTGATGCCGAAGTCCTTCTGCATCTGCTTGAGCTCGTTGCGGAGCTGGACACGCAGCTTGGCATCGAGGTTTGAGAGCGGCTCGTCCATGCAGATGATGGCGGGCTCGGTCACCAGCGCGCGGGCGATGGCGACACGCTGCTGCTGACCGCCGGAGAGCTGGGAAACAGCCTTCATGAGCTGCTCGTCGGAGAGGTCGACCTTCTTCGCGATCTCCCGGACCTTTTTGTCGATCTCGGTTTTTTTGAGCTTTTTGATCTTCAGACCGAAAGCGATGTTATCATAAACGGTCATGGTCGGGAAGAGCGCATAGCTCTGGAAGACAATGCCGATATTACGCTCTTCGATGGGAACGTGGGTGATGTCACGGTCTTTTACGACAACCGTACCGGAGACAGGCTCGATAAAACCGGTGATGGTGCGCAGGGTGGTGGTCTTGCCGCAGCCGGAGGGGCCGAGGAAGGTAAAGAATTCACCCTCCTTCACATGGACATTGATGTTGTGCAGAGCGGTGAAGTCGCCGAATTTGACGACGATATCATTGAGCTTGATCATAACAGTGACTCCTTCAGATGGCATCTTGCGCAGCTTCTTATGAGAATGGCGAGTTGGAATACCAACCCGCCATTCTCAGCGCTTGACGCGCCGCAGATAAGATTATTCCGCCTTCTGGGTCAGGGTTGCCCAGTCGAGGCTGTCCCAGTCGGGCTCCGGCTTGGCGTCGGAGGCGTCGGCCCAGTAGAAGCCGAGGTTGGTCATGATGTTGGTCCACTCGGCACTGTGTGCGCCGACATACTCGGCGTAGTTCATATCCGCGCCCTCAATCGGATTCAGAGCGAAGTTCGGAAGCTGGTAGATGGGAGGAATGTCACCCTCGTAGACGATGTCGGCGGCTTCGGTGTTGCAGGGATAGCTGTCAAACTCCTCTGCCCATTCCGCCTGAACCTCGGCAGAACCGAACCAGTCGGCAAAGGCCTCGACAGCCTCGGTCTGCTCGGCAGTACGGCCAGCCTTGTCCAGAATGCCGATGTACTCGGCGATGTAGTAGGTGCCGTCAGCAATGTCGACAAGATTCCAGTTCTCGGGCTCCAGTGCGCCGACCAGAGGATGCTCGGAGCTGTCAGCCGCTGCGTCAATCTTGCCGTAGAGGGCGGAGGAATAGAACTCGGAGATTGCAACGTCGCCCTTGTTCAGGGGATCGAAGCCGTATTTATAGTCATCGCCGCCGGATACGCCCTCAGCGCAGAACTTCCACAGCGCCTTCCAGCCGTCAATCGAGATGCCGCCGGCCGGAGAGGCAGGGTCGGCAAAGGGATAGAGAATGGCGGAGTTGATATTGGCATTGGTGGTTCCGCCGATCTTGTTCTGACGATACCACTTAAAGCCGGAATCGACCACGTCAGCCCAGTGCTGGAAGTGGAGCTCCTCACCGTTGGTGCCGAACTCGTCGTTACGGTAAAGCATCAGGACGTTTTGAATCACAATGCCGTAAGCTTTGCCGTCGTACTTGAAGTCGCCGACCTGATCGGCCCAGGACGGGGTCCAGTCAGCGATGCTGAGGTTCTCGTAGGCGCCGTTGATGAGCTGGCCCCAGCGGGTCTCGTTCAGACCGAAGATCAGGTCGCCGTCCTTTTTCTCGTTGGCGGCCTGGACGGCGGCAGTATCACCGGAGATGACGCTGTTGTCGTCTATGCTGATGGAAAATCCGGCCTCCTTGGCGGCCTGGATGAGCCACGTGGTGCGCTCGGTGGAGTTGGAGTTGGAGTAGATCCGGATGGTATAATCGGAATAATCCCCGCCCGCCGCAAACGCGGTGACACCCAGACTCAGGCACAGTGCGAGCGCCAGAAGAATGGATAACGCTTTTTTCATCTTGTTTCCTCCTTGAGATGATGGTTTTTGTTATGTTCAGCGGCCCGGAGAAGTGCGGACCGGAGAATCCGGAAACAGTTTATTCACAATTCGGAAGTATAGCCCTTTTTGTATAATCTGTCAATAGCGACAGACAGACCCGCACAAGGAAAAAGCACATGAAGATCGGCTCGCACTGCCTGAGCAGGACGTACCGTACCTAGAAAGCTCCGGAACATCCAGTGGGATGAACCGGAGCTTTTTGAACCTGTGGTTTAAGATTTGCAGCGTGTTTTGCCGGGCGGTGAGGTAACGGTTACGCTGCGCTGGTGCAGAACAACACGGTCATTTGATCTGTACTTTCAGTGTCAGTGTCAGATTGGGCTTGTCGTTGTTGTTCCCGTAATAGGTTATATCCAGCTTTGCCGTTTTGCTCTGGCCCGCCTTAAAGCCGGACGGCAGTTTATCGCCCTTGAATCCGATGGAGAACAGACCGTTTCCTAGCGGAATCAGGTTGAAGGTGTCCCTGCTGGCCTTGTTGAGCTCGACCTTTGAAAAGTCGATTCCGATGGCGTATCCGTCCGTATTCTCGACCCGGAACAGGGCGGTACTGTACCGGTCCTTCGCCAGAAGCTGTACGGTACCCGGGTTCAGGGCCGCGCTGACCTTGCCCATCTTGACAGGGAGCTTGATGACTTTGGAGGTCGTAACCTTGCCGAGCACCGGCGCGGACATGGTCATGGTGTAGGTGTGGCTGCTGTGTACCAGATTGTAGTCTCTCAGATAAACCGAGAAGTATGTGATGCCGGCTTTCGAGTCGGCCCCGTTGTAGAAGAGAGCGAACGGGTTGTTCTTCTCGTTCAGCAGGGTACCGTTGTCGTAGAACTTCGCCTCATAATTCTTATAGCCTTCACCGTCATTCATGTTCTTGCTGTTAGACAGCACGGCCTTGTCGGACAGCTTCATCTGAAGTGTGATTCCACTGTACGGATGCACGGCATCGATGCTGCCCTTGACGGTGAGGTTGACGGCCCGTTTGACGGCGCTGAACTTGATGTTGCTCAGAGAGACGGTGGCAGTGTTGGAAACTGTGTTCTGTTCGCCAGTATTAACTATGGCGGTTGCCTCGAGCTTGTAACTTCCGTTCGGAATGGCAGTCGCCGTGTCATACGGCCAGACGGTGATCCCTCCGTCGCTCCCCCAGGTCTGAACCGCGAAAACAGGCGTACTGCCGTCTTCGGGCCAGATATCACCGTCCACCACAATGGGAACTTCGTTGCCGTCGTTCAGAATCTTCACATCATAGACGGCGGAATAGGGGTTTGCGTTGGTCAGAGAAGGCACGACCGTAATATGGCCGGCAGACATGCCTTTCAGCACTTCTATATTCCCCTGCTGCTTCAGGCTGAGCCTGACGGACTGGTTCGCTGCGACAACCTTCACCTTGAAAGGATAGGTTTTTCCGCAGAGGTCTGCTGAAACCTTATAGGTTGCGGGCTTAATGCCCTTGTCTGTGGAGATCGAGAAGTAGAAGATACCGTTCGTGTCGCCGCGCTCAACCTCCTCAACTTCCAGATGCAGCTGACTGGTGGCGGGCTCAATCTTGAGGATCTTCGCCTCCATCTTCTCAGGGAGAGGCTGACCGTCCTGTACGTAATAGGAAGCGTAAATCCAGGTGTCGTTCCCGGGATAAACCAGTACGGTATCGGAGGGGGCGAAGCTGACCGTGGGATAGACGGTCTTGACGGAGTAATTGAGCGCGACGGTGGTGTCAACCGCCCAGCCGTCCACTCTGGCCTTCAGATTCAGCTTTCCGCTTGCCTTTGGAGGCGTGCCGGTCAGGGTCAGAATGTGATAATTCGTCTGACTCCAGGTATCTTCTTTGTCAACACGGTAGCTCAGCCAGTCGGGCAGCTCCAGCCAGGTCACGACGCCCCCCTTGAATTCGACATGCTGCTGGGGTGAGGGAGCGTTTCCGACGCGGGTGAAGGAGACCCTCGAAGCAGTGATCTTCGGCAGTGACTGCTTGACCGAGATGCTGAGAACCGCGGGATTGCCCTTGGCGTCCAGAACAGGATAAGACTTTCCGTCGACGGTGACGGTGAGGCCGGTCTTGTAGGAGCCCTTGAAGATCTTTTTGTTGGAAAGGGCCTGCTGAAGCTTTTCGTACTTCGGGACGAGAAGCAGCGTCCGGTCGCCTTCCACGCGGAGATCAAACACCGCATTCAGTTCCGCGGCGTCCGCCCCGCCCTTGACACTGGTGAACACAGCCCCGTCTATGGCCACACCGTTGTCCGTGACGTCACGGAGATCGTTCCGGGGAAGGAGGCTCTGGGCGTTAACCAGTTGCTCGGTCTCCAGAAAAACAGTGACCTGTGTATAATTGGTGCTGAAGATCTCGACAGTTGCCTTGCTGTCCGGGAGGCTGATGCGCTCAATGGCGGCAGTCAGTTTCTTCGCGCTGACGTCGACGCGGAAACGGACGATCTCCCACCGGTCGTACTCCCAGCCCCAGCGGTTTGTTACCTTGCGGTAAGCATCCGCCGCGACATAGGCGGTTCCTTCCTTTTTTGCGGTAACGGTGCCCTGTTCGGTTACGGAAATAAACTCGTTTTCAGAACCGCAGTCTTTCCCTTTCGTATCCGTGACACGCCAGCCACTGTACAGACCGCCGTCCTTTGTAAAGTTGATGCCGAGCTCGGCGGCCTCTCCCACATACAACAGCACATAGTCATTGTTATCGAGCACGACCGCTTTCGGGGGATCCGAGGAATTGCCCAGCTGCTGCGTCATGACAAAATCGCTGAATCCGGTCAGGGCAAACTGGACGTAGTTCTTCCCGCCGACCTGATAGGTCGAAGGAGTGATCACCTCCGGCTCGCCGCCGGCAACATGATAGTGCAGGATGACCAGGAAGTTCGGGTCGATCCCTTCCGGTACAGGCATGTCAATGAGGACGGGAACCTGCAGGTTCTCGGTGTCCTTCACATTGGTCAGATCCATTGAGAAACTGACCGCAACGGCATTGTCGTACATGGCAGGCAGAACCACGCCGTCAAGAGCTTTGGCTTTCCCGACCTCCAGCGTAACCTTTCCGTCGCTGCTGGTATCGTTCAGACCTGCGCCCACGATGCTGATGGCTCCGTTAAAGGCCCCGTTCATCGCGGGATCCACATTGACATCTGCTGTCGCGCCCGCGGCGGCCTCCAGCTCACGAAGCTTGTCTACGGTTCCTTCGTCCGCAAGCAAGGCCTGCTTCAGGTCTTCGGTGTTCAGCTCCTGGACAGCTTCCTTGATCTCGGCGGGGGTCTTGCCCGACGGATCGATTTCGTCCAGTCTGTCCGAAACTTTCCCGGCTACTTCCCCGATATTATATCCGGGGCTGAGTTCGGTCCAGGCGCTGCCGCGGCAGCAGAGAATGTCACTGCTGCGGGAACGCAGCCGATAGTAATAAAAACCGGCCCCGAAGTTCTGAATCAGATTGTCAAAGAGATGCGCGTCCGCATATTCATCATTCTCATTGCGGGCCCGTGCTCCGTAGCGGCTTCCCGCGTTGCTGCTCCAGCCTGTTTTGTAGGGCGTCTCGTCTTCTTTTTCTGCGAAGAACCACTCCACGTCAACATCTTCCAGCCAGGTACGGTCTTCCGGCAGCCGGAAGCGAGCGACCTTATAGTTTGCGTCGGAGGCGTCGCTGACCCAGCTGAGCTCGGTCGGAGGGGCAAGCTCCTTGTCCGGTGCGGTATAGTGGAAGGGTGTTTCACAGCGCACCGTTTTACTGGAATAATAAGCGTCCGAGTCCCCGCTGATCCGTACGCCGAAGTAGTAATCGGAACCGTCCTCCGGATCTGTATGAAAATCCTGGAAAATACGGTAGCCGTTTTCGTCGAAGCGACTTTTTCCGCTCAGACTGGTGAAACGGGTAGATTGTATCTCGTGTCCGCCTCCGTCATAAAGGTAGAGGTCTACGCGGCCCTGATAGTCCTCGGGAAGGGTAAAATAAACCAGGCCTTTATCGTCCCAGTGGAGATTTGTTGCCGGAGCAAGGCGTGTAAAGCGGTCCGTCGCGTTCTCGGCAAAGAGAAACATGATATCTGCACGATACTCCGCGTTGGTGGTTCCGGCGGATCGCCCGTAGGCGTAGACCCGGTCGATCTCATACACGCCGTAAACATCGGTATCCTGATTGGTACCTGCATTTTTTCCGAAAGTATAGGAGCTTTCATAACGGCCGGTGTCCGGGTTCAATACAGCCGGAGCGTTGATGCTGCTCTTTCCGTTTTGGAAGCCGGAATCGAAGGTATAGTGATCTGCGGATGTGAGCCTCAAACTGAAGGAAGTACTGCGAATCTCGGCGTCGCCCTCAACTTTATAGCTGAAATTCACCGTATCACCGTCTGTGACGGTCTTGCCGTCAAGATTCTGTCCGTTTACCGTTGCGCGGAAGTCCGTGATTTTCAACACTGAGGCCGCAGGCGCTTTCGCTCCGGTCAGCGAAAAAGCATAACGGTTGTATTCCGGACTGATATAGGAGTCAAAGTCGTCATTGCCCCATGTGCCGTTGACGCTCAGCCAGCTCAGATAATACGTTCCGTTCAGATGATCTGCCGTAAGGGTATGGCTCAGTTCTGTATGTCCGGTGGTTCTGTCATAATTCACCGACATGCTGTTCTCCGCACCCTGCCAGTTGCCCCAGAAAAGGGATAAGGCATTGCCTCCGGACTGGCGCTGCATGTTAAGGTCTATCAATGAAAGCTCAGCCCCGGCGGGAATATCAAAGGAAATATGGAGAACATCACCCGGCTTCAGGGTCCTGCCGTTTTCCTGAAATTGAAGATTTGTGATCAGCTCGGCAATGTCGACGCCCTTCACATACACATAACCCGGGAACATGCGCTGCATGACCCGCTTCGCCTGGGCATTATAATGGGTATAATAGCCGTAACTGTCATAGACTTCACAGTAAGTGACACACCAACTTCCGGAGGTATCACCCTCACGGAAAGCATATTCGCCTTCCCAGTAACCGCTTTCGGGATTATCATGGAGTACGATGTAAGCGCTGTTCTGGAGGCTTCTTCCAAAGTTCAGATTGGCATTCCGAATGCCGTTCTTATCCTCAAATTTCAGCTTAAAATGCACGGTATCGCCGATGCTCAGCGTCTGACCGGCCTCGACCATGACGAACTCGGTCATAATCGGATAGTCGGTGTCATAGACGCCCATGGCGGAGACTTCACCGCTGCCGTCGTAACCCTGGAAAACACCCTCTTCCGCCTCAAACTCATAGGCGTCCGCCGGAGTCTCTGTGACGAAGGTATCTCTCTCATCTTCCCCTTCTTCCTCAGAAGGCTCGGCCGGAACTGCCTCTTCTTCAGCTGGCTGCCCGGGCTCTCCCACCGGCTCCGGAGCAGAAGCCTCCTCAGCCTCTTCCGGCTCCTCTTCCAGGTCCGAATCCTCCATGGTGGGGGGAACTTCCATCTCTGATAAGGACTCTTCCAGCTCGCCACAGAGAGATTCCAGCTCCGCAACAGGCGGATCCTCTGTGAGCGCGTCCGTGTCTTCCTCCGCAAAGGCGGCCACAGGCACGAAACTCAGGCACATCACGAGGACCAGCAGTACGGATAAATGCTTTCTCCATTTTTCCATTGTTTGCTGTTCATTCCTTTCACTGTTATTCTGTAAGAAGGTTTCATACGCCGAAAGATGGCTATGGATGAGGAATTTTAACAGATTTCAGAAGAAAATGCAATTACGGGAAAAAGCTGATACAGGATCGCAGGCATCGTGATGAACACTCAGCATGATCCTTATAGGGGAAAAAGCGCACGGAATCCCGCGAAAAAGCGCGTAAATCTGTGAAATTTTGTTGCTTTTCACGATTGACGCGAACATGACGATTCGGTATACTTACCTCGATATTGGAGTAATATATCAGGATTACGGAATATCGCGGAATAAGCGGAATAAATTGTATTCTATTCTCTTTTTGGAGGTTGACCTTATATGATCGGTCAGATTTCCCGCGACGAAATGCGGAGCGCGATAGCAGACAAGCTGTGCGCGCAGTTCAGTGTTGCTCCCGACAAGGCAACGGAAGCCCAGGTTTTTCAGGCTTCGGCGATTGTGATTCGGGAACTGATGAGCCGTTTCCTGGCGGTGGAGGATCCCCACCGTGTGGAAAAGGAAGTACATTATATGTCTATGGAGTTCCTCATGGGCCGCAGCCTGATGAAGAATGCCTATAACCTCGGGATCGGCGATGCCCTCACCGGCGCGCTGGAGGATCTCGGCTTCAATGCCTCGGACATCTTTGAGGCAGAACCGGACGCAGGCCTTGGAAACGGCGGTCTCGGCCGTCTGGCGGCCTGCTATATGGACAGCATGGCTTCCCTCGGAATGGAGGGGACCGGCTATTCCATCTGCTATGAGCTGGGCATCTTCCGCCAGATTCTCCAGGACGGCAGGCAGACCGAGACAGCCGATAACTGGCGCATCGCGGCCGAGAGCTGGCTGATCCCCCGCTATGAAGAAGCGGTGGAGGTCCACTTCGGCGGACAGATTTCTCCGCACTGGGATAACCAGGGACATTATTATGCCGAACATACCGGCTATACGACGGTTGTTGCGGTCCCGCGCGACATGCTGATTGCCGGCTATGGCGAGAAGGCGGTCAACACCCTGCGTCTCTGGGACGCCAAGAGCCCCAACTCTCTGGACATGTACGTCTTCTCTGAGGGAGAATATGTCAAGAGCATGGCACAGCGTACCATGGCGGAAGTGATCTCCAAGGTGCTCTATCCCGCGGACGACCACATTGAGGGCAAGACACTGCGCCTGCGTCAGCAGTATTTCTTCGTCTCGGCGAGCGCGCAGGATATCGTCCGCAAGCACATCCGCAAATGGGGTGACATCCGCAGCTTCTCCAGACACCATGTGATCCAGATCAATGACACTCATCCCACGATGATCATCCCCGAGCTGATGCGCATCTTTATGGATGAGTATAACCTCGGCTGGGATGAGGCCTGGGAGCTGGTGCGCCACAGCGTGGCCTACACCAACCACACGGTCATGTCCGAGGCACTGGAAAAGTGGCCTCAGGATCTGATCCAGCAGCTGCTCCCGCGGCTCTGGGAGATCATGTGTGAGATCAACCGCCGCTGGTGCGATTATCTGGTCCAGTCCTTCGGCTGGGATGAACGTGTCGGCCGCAACCTGATCATCCGTGACAGCCAGGTGTATATGGCGAATCTCTGCCTCTCCGCCTGCCGTATGGTCAACGGTGTTTCAAAGCTGCACGGCGAGATTCTGCGCAACGACCTGTTCCGCGATGTGTGTTCGCTCCGGCCGGAGCGCTTCACCTATGTCACCAACGGCATCGACCATCGCCGGTGGCTGGCGCAGATCAACCCCGGCCTCCACAGTCTGATCGTCGAGCTTCTCGGAAACAACGACTATCTGAGGGAGCCCGAGAAGCTGGCCGAGCTGCGCGCCTTTGAGCAGGACGACGGGGTTCTTCGCCGCATCAACGCCATCAAACGGGAGAACCGTCAGCGCTTTACGGAGTTCCTGCAGCGCAACAACAAGGGCATGATGATGAATCCGGATGCCATGATGGACGTCCAGATCAAGCGCCTGCACGAGTACAAGCGTCAGCTCCTCTGCGCCATGAGCATCGCGAGCCTGCAGATGCAGCTACATGACAACCCGAATCAGGACTTTGCCCCGCGCAGCTTTGTCTTCGGTGCGAAGGCCGCTGCGGGCTATAAGACCGCGAAGCGAATCATCGAGCTGCTCCTCTCCATGCAGCAGGATATCAACAACGATCCTGTCTGCAAGGACCGCCTGCAGATCTGTTTTGTCGAGAACTATCGCGTCTCAGCCGCCGAGGCGATTGTCCCCGCGGCGGATGTATCCGAACAGATCTCGACTGCCGGCAAAGAGGCCTCCGGCACCGGCTGCATGAAGCTCATGATGAACGGCGCCGTAACCATCGGCACGCTGGACGGCGCAAATGTCGAGATGTATGAGCTCCTGGGCGATGAGAACATGTTCCTCTTCGGCCTGCACACGGATGAGATCGAGAACTGGCGCCGCCACGGCTACGACCCTGCTGGCCTCGCCAACAGCGATCCGGAAATCACGCGCGTGATGCAGCGTTTCAGCCAGGGCTTCTCGGACGGCAAGAGCTATTCCGACCTGGTCTCCGGCCTTCTCTACGGCGGCGACCCGTACATGCTGATCGCGGACTACAGGGCCTATGTCGAGTGCAGGAGCCGCCTGTACGCGCGTATTGCCGATGAGCGGGAGCGTGCCAGGCTTGCCCTCGTGAACACCGCACAGAGCGGCTTTTTCGCCGCCGACCGTGCGATCCGCGAATATGCGGAAAAAATCTGGAAGCTTTGAGAAGCGGCAGGTATACGGAATGACTTATATTATCACGGCGGGGATTTTTACCGCACTTCTTGCGATTCTGGGAGCAGGTATCTTGGATCGGGTGAAGAATCCCGCCAGAGGAGAGCTGTCGGACCGGCCGGTTGCAATCGAGGACCTGGGCACGATCGAGGACCTCGATTCCATTGAAGAATATGACTCCATCGACGATATGGAGACCGTGATCGGCTGGGAATAAACCCTTCCGCATTCCTCATTGAAAGTCCTTCCCCCGGAAGAGCCGGTAACCCGGAACTCCCGGGGGAATGTGTTTATGGGACTGATATTTTTCTTGACTTTAGCGGTGTAAATCACTACAATAGGGCGACACTAAAAAGTCTGTGCCGGTCCCGGCAACAGACGGAAAGGGAAAATCTGAAAATGAAAAAAAGACTGATTGCACTTCTTCTGGCGGCGATGATGGTATTCGCGCTGGCAGCCTGCGGCAACAGCACTCCGGCTCCGGCTGCAAGCAGCGCTCCGGCCGAGTCCGCTGCTCCCAAGGAGGAAGCCCCTGCGGCAGAACCGGCGGCAGCACCTGCAGAGGCGGCCCCGGCTGAGGAGACGGAACTGTTCTCCGAAGCGAGAACGCTGAGAGTGGCTCTGACCAGTGAGCCCACCACGATGGATGCGACCCAGACTGTCGACACCTGGTCATCCACGATGTTTACCAACATCTATGAGACCCTTCTGGAAGTCAACGATCAGGGCGAGCTGGCACCCAAGCTGGCGGAGTCCTACAACATTGTAGATGACACCACCTATGACTTCACCATCCGAAAGGGTGTGAAATTCCACAACGGCGACGAGCTCACAGTGAACGATGTGGTGTTCTCTCTCAACCGTGCCAAGGATGCTCCGATCCTGGCTTCCTTTACGGCGGACATCGAGTCCGTGGAGGCGCTTGACGACAGCACGGTGCGGGTTCATCTGAGCCAGATCTCCGCCCCGTTCCTGACCTATATGACGCACCCCTCGCTGGTGATCTACTCCGAACGCGCCGTTACCGAGGCCGGAGAGGACTATTACAAGAACCCGGTCGGAACCGGCCCGTACATGCTGGAGAAGTGGGATATGGGCGTCGGCATCACCCTGAAGTATTTTGAAGACTATCGCGGCGAGACCCCTGATTTCACGACTGTAGAGCTGCGCTTCATCCCCGAGGCAACCAGCCGCTCCATCGAGCTGGAGGCGGGCTCCGTCGACCTGATCACGGATGTGGCGGCCGTCGACCTGAGCCGTGTCGAATCCGGTGAGGGCATCGGCCTTGCCACCGGCGTCGGAACCGCAATTCGCTTCCTCGGTATGAATTGCTCGGCCGCGCCGCTGAATGACGTGCGTGTCCGTCAGGCGATTGCCTATGCGATTGATGCAGAGGCCATCAACAAGGCCCTGAACCTCGGTTACGGCACGGTTGCCACCGCTCCTGTCAGCGAGGCCATCATGTACAGCAGCAAGGTCGGCGTCAATGAGTTCAATCTTGAAAAGGCGAAGGAGCTGCTCACTGAGGCAGGCTATCCCAACGGTCTGGACATCACCCTGAGCACCGATACCAGAAAGGAATACAACGACGTCTGCGTGATCATCCAGCAGCAGCTTGCCAAGGCCGGCATCAACGTGACGCTGGATACCACGGAGTGGGCTGTCTTCCTGGACAAGACCTATCAGGGCGACACGCAGCTCTTTATGCTGGGCTACGGCTGCACCACTCCGGACCCGGATACCGTCTTCTATCCCTGCTTCCACAGTGCGAACAAGGGTCCGCAGGGCGGAATGGCCTATCTGGAGGATGAAGAAGTCGACTCGCTGATCGACGCGACCCGTGCAGAGCTGGATCCTGTCAAGCGCGGAGAGATCTATGAGGAGCTTCAGGCCCGTCTGGCCGAGATCAAGCCCTGGGTCTATCTCTATGACACGACGGTGTATGACGGCATCAACACCAATAAGGTTGCCGAGATCGATGTCAACGGTTCTCAGATTCAGAGCTACTACAGCGTGAAGATGGTGAAGTGACCCATACCTGAGAGTCCGTATCACTATATCAGAAGACTGCGGCCGAGCAGGGGCTTTGTCCCCCTGCTCGTTCGCTGATTTACAGGGGGCCATATGATTCGATATGTGTTAAAGAGAATACTGGCGCTGATCCCGATTTTTGTGGCGGTTTCCTTCGTGATCTTCAGCCTGCTGCAGCTCACGCCGGGCGACCCTGCCAGCATCGTGGCGGGCACCGGCGCGCCGAAGGAGGCCGTGGAGCAGCTCCGGGAAGAGATGGGGCTGAACGATCCGTTCCTTGTCAGATATTTCAACTATCTGAAGGGGATCGTAACGAAGTTTGACCTCGGGACCTCGTACGAGACCAAAACACCCGTGACCGAGCGTATCCTGACGGCATTTCCGGCGACGCTGCGCCTCGCGCTGGCTTCGATTCTCTTTGCAATCGTGGTCGGGCTCCCCATCGGGATTATCTCCGCGACAAAACAGTATTCCGTCCTGGACAACACCTTTATGGTGATCGCGCTGATCGGTATCTCGCTGCCGGTGTTCTGGTCAGGCCTGATGCTGATCCTGCTGTTCTCGGTGAAGCTCCGGTGGCTGCCGTCCTCCGGGTTCTCGACCATCCGGCACCTGATCCTGCCCGGTATCACCCTGGGGGCGCAGTCCGCAGCGATGATCACGCGGATGACCCGGTCCAGCATGCTGGATGTCATCCGGCAGGACTACATCCGTACGGTGCGGGCAAAGGGCCTCCCGGAGCTGGGAATCACCTTCTCCCATGTGCTGCGCAACGCCCTGATCCCCATTGTCACGGTCATCGGCCTGCAGTTCGGCCAGCTGATCGGCGGCGCGGTCCTGACAGAGACGATCTTCTCCATTCCGGGGATCGGACGCCTGATGGTGCAGGCGCTGAAGACCAGAGATTATCCGGTCATCCTCGGGAGCGTCCTGTTCATTTCGCTGCTCTTCTGCCTCACGAACCTGGTCATCGACGTGGTCTATGCCTATCTTGACCCGAAGATCAAGGCGCAGTATTCCAGAGAGAGGGGGAAGAAGGCATGATCGCTGCGATGTTTCTGCCCCAGAAACGGCAGGAGGAGAAAAAATACAGCTTTACGCGCGACACCCTGAAGCGCCTCTCCCGAAACAGGCTCGCCATGGCCGGCGTCGTGATTCTGGCAATACTGATCCTCGGCGCGGTTTTTGCCCCGTGGATCGCACCGTACGACTATGCGGAACAGAACATTGAGGAAGCCTACATGTCCCCCTGCCTGAAGCATCCCTTCGGCACGGATGAGTTTGGGCGCGACATCTTCTCACGGATCCTGCTGGGCGCCCGGCTCTCACTGGTCATCGGCTTCATTGCGGTGGCCATCGCGATTGTGGTGGGCGGCCTGCTCGGAGCAGTTGCCGGATACTTCCAAAAGGCGGTGGACAACGTCATCATGCGATTCATAGATATCCTGATGTCGATTCCGCAGCTGCTGCTGGCGATTGCCATTACCGCGACCCTCGGCTCGAGCCTGATCAACCTGATGATCGCGGTCGGCGTGGCGGCGATCCCGGGCTATTCCCGAATCGTACGGGCCTCCGTACTCTCGGTCCGGGATCAGGAGTTTGTCGAGGCGGCCCGGGCGGTCGGCACCTCCGACTTCAAGATCATCATGAAGCATATCCTGCCTAACTGCCTTGCCCCCATCATCGTCAAGGCAACGCTGGACGTGGCGATCTGCATCCTCTCGGCGGCGGGCATGAGCTTTATCGGCATCGGGCTCCAGCCTCCGTCCCCTGAATGGGGCGCGATGCTGGCCGACGCGCGTTACTATATCCGCGACTTCTCGTATATGGCGCTGTTCCCGGGGCTGTGCATCGCCCTGACGATTTTCAGCCTGAATGTGCTGGGCGACGGGCTGCGCGACGCGCTCGACCCCAAGCTGAGAGACTGAGAGAAGGAGAGAGAGCATGTCAGAGAAGAACAATCTGCTGGAGATCCGGGATCTCCGGGTGGAGTATCGCTCCGGGGGCCGTATTGTGCATGCCGTGAACGGACTCGATCTCTCCATCGGCGAGGGTGAGACACTGGGCTTTGTCGGGGAGACCGGCGCAGGAAAGACCAGCACGGCACTCGCCGTGCTCAGAATCCTGCCGCAGCCGCTCTCGAAGGTGACCGGGGGCGAGATTCTCTTCCGGGGAAAGAACCTGCTGGAGCACGACAACAAAACCATGCGTCAGATCCGCGGCAAGGAGATCGCAATGATCTTTCAGGATCCGATGACCTCGCTGGATCCTGTGAAACGGGTGTCGGACCAGATCGAGGAGATGCTCCGCCTGCATGAGAATCTGTCGAGGAAGGAGCTGCGCGAGCGGGCGCTCCAGATGCTGGAGGTCGTCGGGATCGACCGGAACCGCGGCAACGACTATCCGCACCAGTTTTCCGGCGGCATGAAGCAGCGCGTGGTCATCGCCATGGCGCTCTCCTGCAACCCGGCGCTGCTGATTGCGGACGAACCCACGACGGCGCTGGATGTGACGATCCAGGCGCAGGTGCTGGAGCTGATGAAAAAGCTGAAAGAACAGTACCGGATGAGCATGATCATGATCACCCACGATCTCGGTATCGTGGCGGAGATCTGCGACAATGTGGCGATCATGTATGCGGGCCAGGTGGTGGAGTACGGCACCGTACGGGAGATCTACCGGAATACCGCGCACCCCTACACCCAGGCGCTCTTCGACTCGATCCCGAGTCTTACGGAGGATCAGGAGGAGCTGAAGATGATCCAGGGCCTCACGCCCGACCCGACCGCTATCCCGACAGGCTGCGCATTTCATCCGCGCTGCCCCTATGCCACAGAGCGCTGTGCACGGGAGGCACCGAAAAAGATAAAGCTCAGCGACACGCACACGGTCCGCTGCTTCCGGCATGAGGAGTCCTTATCCGGAGAGAGAAAGAGCCCGATCACAGACGAAGGCACCGGAGAAAAAACCGCGTCGGAACCGCAAAATCATCATTCCCCGGTGAAAGGAGGCAGAGCATGAGCAGCCCAAACACACCGGGCGCAACGGGCACCGCCTCTGCCGCGCCACTGCTCCGGGTAGAGCATCTGAAAAAATACTTCAAAACCAACAAGGGGATGCTCCTTGCGGTCGACGATGTAAGCTTCGACATTGCGAGGGGCGAGACCCTGGGCCTTGTCGGTGAATCCGGCTGCGGCAAGTCCACGACCGGAAGGGCGATTCTGCGCCTGCATGAACCCACAGCAGGCAGGGTCCTGTTCGAGGGACAGGATATCTGCGCCCTGGGCAGGCGGGACATGAAGGCCATGCGTCAGAAAATGCAGATCGTCTTTCAGGATCCGTATTCGTCCCTGAACCCCCGTCGGGACGTGAAGACGCTGATCGGCGACTCGCTGGAGGCAACGGGCAGACGCTTTTCCAAAGAGGAGACGGAAAAGATGGTCCTCGAGGTGATGGACTTCGTCGGGCTGGAAAAACGCCTCATTAACGCCTATCCGCACGAGCTGGACGGCGGCCGCCGCCAGCGCATCGGGATCGCCCGGGCGCTGATCCTGAAGCCGGATTTCATTGTTCTGGACGAGCCCGTCTCGGCACTGGACGTCTGTGTACAGGCGCAGATCCTGAACCTTCTCTCCTCCCTGCAGAAGGAACTGGGGCTGACCTACCTCTTTATCTCGCACAATCTGTCGGTGGTCAAACACATCAGCAACCGCATCGCGGTCATGTACCTCGGCAAGATTGTCGAGATCTCGGACTACAGGACGATCTTCTCGGAACCAAAGCACCCCTATACCCAGGCGCTGCTCTCGGCGATTCCGATCCCGAGCGTGGATCAGAACCGCGAACGGATCATCCTGGAAGGGGATGTCACAAGCCCGATCAACCCGCCGCCCGGCTGCCGCTTCCGTACCCGCTGCCGTTTCGCGCAGCCGGTCTGTGCCGAGCTGTGCCCGGAACTGAAGCAGTGCGGCGCCTCGATGGTGGCCTGCCATGCGGTGAAGGGAGACGACGGGAAATGAACAGAACGCAGGCGGAAAAATTCCTGCGCGAGCAGGCGCGGGAGATCGACTTCCTGGAGAACACGGTCCGAACCCTGTCCTGGGACATGCGGGTGAATCTCCCGCGGAGCTCCGGCGAGTATCGGGGAAACACCATCGGCTTCCTCAGCGCGGAGATCTTCCGCCGGAAAACAGCCCCGGCGCTGGAGGAAGCGCTCTGCAGCCTGGAGGAGGAGACCGGCACAGAAAACGGGAATCGGGACGGAAAAACAGCTGCCGGCGAGAGCGAAACCGATGCTGTTATTCTGCGGGCCATGGTGCGGAAGTTCCGCCGGGAATACCAGTATCTCCGGGAAGTGCCCCCCTCCCTCAACAGTGAATATGCCGCCCACAATCTGAAGTGTGAGCTGGTATGGCAGGAGGCCAGAGCGAAGAACGACTATGCCATGCTGAAGCCGTGGCTGGAGAAGGAATTCGGCTACCTCAGGCAGATCGCCGCTGCCCACGGCTTCGGTGACGACCCTCTGACCGGACTGATGTCGGCGGGCGAACCCGGCCTCACGAGGGAGAAGGTCGACAGGCTGTTTGAGGAACTCCGGAGCTTTGAACTGCCGTTTCTTGAAAAGCTGAAGGACGCACCACATCAGCCGGAGCCTCTGCAGCTCACCGGGGCTTTCCCGGAGGACAGGCAGAGAGCCCTGTGTATGGGGGTCCTGTCGACGGTCGGATTTGACTTCGACCGGGGACGCCTTGACGTGAGTGCCCATCCCTACACGACGGCCAACGACCCGAATGACATCCGCTTCACAACGCGCTATACGAAGGACAGCTTTGTACCGGCGCTGATCTCGTGCATGCATGAGGGCGGACACGGAATGCACGCCCAGAACGCCATGCCGGCCCTGCGGTATACCACGCTGGAGAACGCCCCCTTTGACGCGATCTGCGAGTCTCAGTCGAGATACACGGAGAATATCATCGGATACAGCCTGCCCTTCTGGGAGTACAGCCTGCCTCTGGCGGAGAGATACTTCCCCCATCTGAAGGGGATCTCGCCGCGGCGATTCTATGAGTCGCTGAACCGGCTGAACTTCAGCCCGAGCCGCATGAAGGCGGATGAGCTGACCTATAACCTGCACATCATGATCCGGTACGAGCTGGAAAAGCTGCTGTTCGACCGAGAGATCGGCTTTGATGAGCTCCCGGAGATGTGGAACCGGAAATACCGGGAATATCTGGGCGTTGCACCGCAGAGTGACGCGGAAGGCGTGCTGCAGGATATGCACTGGTCCAGCGGCTACATCGGATATTTCCAGAGCTATGTGATGGGCAACTTCTACGACGGACACTGGTATGCTGCGATGCGCCGGGATGTTCCGGACTTCTACAGTCAGGTGCGGGAAGGAAACTTCGACGGTGTCACGGGTTGGCTGCGGGAGCATATCCAGCAGTACGGTGGAATGTACACGCCGTCGGAGCTGCTGAAGCGCGTGGACGGCGAAGAGCTTTCGGCCGGGCATTATATCGGATATATCCGGGAGAAATATGCCGCGATTTACCGGCTCTGACGCAGAAAACCCGTCATGCGGTCCTGTTTGCAGGCTTCCCGCAAAAACATTGTGAATGAATTGCCAATAAACCGGGGGCGAAAACAATGAAGAAAAATCTTTCTTATATCGAGGCAGCAGAACTCCTGGAAGCACAGCCGGTGCGGCTGCAGACCGTATCGATCCCGATCGACGAGGCGCTCTGGCATATTCTGGCAGAGGATCTCTATGCACGCTTTCCGATGCCGCCCTTTGACAAGAGCCCCTTTGACGGTTTTGCCTTCCGGGCAGCGGATGTCCCGGGCACGCTCACCATTCGCGGCGAGTCCGCCGCAGGATGCCGCGTGCTGGAGCCGCTTCTTCCGGGAACCGCCATGCGGATCTTCACCGGGGCGCCGGTTCCGTCCGGCGCGGACACCATCGTGAAGTTTGAAGACACGCAGGTGCAGGCAGATCGTGTGACAGTGCCGGGGAGCCTTGCCCCGGATACGAATATCATCCACACAGGTGAGGACTATGCCGCAGGTGATCTGCTTGTGGAGGCGGGGACAAGGCTGAGTGCTGCCGAGATCGGCGTCCTGGCTTCACAGGGACTTGGCTGCATTCCGGTCTACCGCAGCCCGAAGGCACTGTTTCTCTCCACCGGGTCGGAGCTCTCCGAGCCGGGAGAGGAGAGAGCCCCGTACGGGATCTACAACAGCAGCTACTATTCCCTCAGCGCCTATCTGCGCAGCATGAACTTTGAAGTCCGCCGCGGCGGTGTTGTTGCCGACGACAGAGCCCTCATCGAAGAGAAGATCGGAGGCGGTTTGCGGGGCGAGGCGGATCTCGTGATCACAACCGGCGGAGCCTCGGTCGGAGACTATGACTTTGCCGTACGCGCAGCGGAGGACCTGGGGATGGAGATCCTCTTCTGGAAGGTCAACATGAAGCCCGGCGGCGCGCTCATGGTCGCAAGGAGCGGTGAAAAGCTCTATATCGCCCTTTCCGGAAACCCGGCGGCGGCGATGATGAGCGTGCTGGTGGTTCTCCAGCCGTATCTGCGGAAGCTCAGCGGAGCGACGATCGGAAACCGGGAACTGGAGCTTCCGCTCCTGAACCCGATGCCGAAGTTCAGCACGGCGGTGCGGATGCTGCGTGGACACGCGACAATCCGTGACGGACGGACCTTCTTCGAAGAGCATCCGGGCCGGGGAAACGGACACATCGCCTCCTTCGGACACTGCAACATGATCGGCGTTGTGCCCGCGGGCGGTGGAAATCTGGAAGCAGGGACAATGGTTAAAGTACTGCGCCTGCCGGAGGACCTCTGCTTCTGAGAGGTGGAATCTGCCAAAAAAGTTATAATTGACTAACTGAAAGAACTTCTGTTATATTGTCATCACAGACATATACTTGGTTCCGAGGCGGGCTTACCCATCGGGCAGGTCCGTCCGACAGAGCTGCGGAAGTAATTCCGTTGCTTGCCCGTTTGGCGAAGGAACACCGAATAACGGCGCAGACAGCGCTGTCTGCAGGTGTACCTTCTTTTTTTCGCAAATAAATTGCAGGGAGGAGAAGTTGCACATGATTGATGAAATCCTGAATGCGAAATTCAGCCGGAGAGACTTCCTGAAGGGAACCATGGCCGCTACAGCAGCGGTCGTGGGTCTCGGCGCGGTCTCCCGGGAAAACGCAATGGCGGATGACACCGTCGCACCGAAGGAGCACGCCCCCATCGTCGACGGAGACGAGGGCGGCAAGTGGATCGCCGCGGCCTGCTGGCACAACTGCGGCGGCCGCTGCATGAACAAGGTCCTGATTAAGGACGGCGTCGTGGTTCGGCAGAAGACCGACGACACCCACCCGGATTCTCCGGACTATCCGCAGCAGCGCGGCTGCATCCGAGGCAAGGCACAGCAGCAGCAGTGCTTTGGCGCAGACAGGCTGAAGTACCCGATGAAGCGCAAGCACTGGTCCCCGGAGGAGCCCAACGGCGAGCTCCGCGGAAGAGACGAGTGGGAGCGCATCAGCTGGGACGAGGCCATTGCCTATGTGGCGGACCAGTACAAGACCATTAAGGAAAAGTATGGCAACCAGGCCTTTGTGACCGGGAGCTGGGGCTCCTACACAGAGAACGTCCCCCTGATGTTCTACGGCGGACATACCTCTGTGGCGGACTCCACCTCTTACGGCACCTATCTGCTGAACACCAACACGACGATCGGTGTCAGCAGAAACGGTTTCGGTGCGAACAACGACCGCTTCGACATGCTGAACGCGGATACGATGATCTTCCTGTCCCTGAACCCGGCATGGTCCGCACCCGGCACCCCGATGGTACACTTCCAGCGTGCAAAGGAAGCGGGTGTGAAGTTCATCACCATCGACCCGATGTATTCGGCCTCCGCCCAGGCCCTGGACGCGGACTGGGTCCCGGTGCGCACCGGCACGGATACCGCGCTGCTGCTGGGTGTCGCGTCTGAGATGCTGCGTCTGGACGCCGAAGAAGGGGACATTATTGACTGGGACTTCCTGAAGAAGTACACGGTCGGCTTTGACGCGGACAGCGAGAAGGCCCCGAATCTTAAGGAAGACGTAAACTTCCGGGATTATCTGGAAGGCAAGTACGACGGCGTCGCAAAGGATGCAGCCTGGGCTTCGAAGATCTCCGGCACACCGGCAGAGCAGATCACCATGCTGGCCCGCGCCCTCGGCAAGACACACAACGTCTGGTTCCTGCACAGCTTCGCAGCTGCCCGGAACGACGGCGCGGAGAACATCCCCCAGATCGTCATGACAGTCTGTGCCATGGGCGGCCACATGGGCAAGCCCGGCAACTGCAGCGCCCTGAGCTATACCCACAACTCCGCAAACGGCGGTGATCCCCTTGTCAAAGCGGGCGGAACAGGACTTCCCGGCGTGCCCGACAACGAGGTCAAGGGCATCATCCCCGGCCCACAGGTCTGGGACGCGGTTGTGACCGGAAAGTATCACATGATCGGCGATTACTACGGCTACACGGCTGAGGGTCTCGGCAAAGGGCAGGACATGGAATGCGACATCCACTGCATCACCAACGTGGACGAGCACGCCTACCTTCAGAGCGGACCGAACCTGAAGCGCGGCATCGAAGCCCACCGGAAGGTCGATTTTGTCGTCTCGAAGGCACAGTTCCTGAACACGCCGGCCAAATACTCGGATATCGTGCTGCCGGTTACGACCTACTGGGAGAATCCGGGCGGACTGGCTTCCTCCAACCGCGAGTTTCTTTTCTGCTATTCGCAGGTGACGGAGCCGATGTATGAGGCGAAGAGCGACCAGGAGATCGACAGCCTGATCATGGAAGCCCTTGGCCTCGACCCGAAGCAGGCCTACCCGATCAGCGAGAAACAGCAGTTCTTCAACGCCATCGCGGGTGCTACTGTTGTCAATAAAGAGACTGCCACTGCGGGCGGAGACGGCGCTGCCGCGGGCTATGATCCCTACGGCAATCCGCTCTCCTCCAGTTTGGAGTACATCCCGCTGGTGACCATCACACAGGACGACATCGACGCCTGGGGCGTGGAGGGAACCCCGCAGGAGGGCATCATCTCTCTACAGGATTTCATTGACAACGGCGGCTATCAGGTTGAGCGCGAGAAGGACGACGCTTTCTGCGGACATCTCGGCTATGCCTCCTTTATCAACGATCCGGAGGCCAATCCCCTCGCCACCGCGAGCGGCAAGTTCGAGATTACCAGCCAGACCAAGGCGGACTTCTTCAACGGCTTCGGCTACATCGACTGGGACTACAAGCCCTATCCGGAGTACATCGCCCCGACCACCGGTTACGAGACCACTTTCAAGGACAGGGATATCGACGGCGAGAAGGGTGAGTTCCCCTATCTACTGTATAACATCCACTATCTGCGCAGGTCCCATACGACCTTTGACAACTGCCCCTGGCTGCGTGAAGCCTGGCCGAACCCGGTCTTCATCAATGCCTCCGATGCAAAGGAAAAGGGCATCGAGAGCGGCGATACGGTACTGATCACTACCAGAACCGCACAGGCGCTGCGCAAAGCCTGTGTCATGGAAGGCCTGATGCCCGGCGTGGTCAGCATTCCGCACGGTGCGTGGGAGAACATCGACGAGGCGACAGGTATCGATCACGGCGGCTCCGACAACTACCTGATCGGCAACGAGATCAGCGGTTCCGGCGTCACTCCGTACAATAACATCAACTGCCGTATCGAGAAGTACGACGGACCGGCACTGGACGATGATGTCAACACGAACAAGCGGATGATTGAGATCTGAAAGAGGAGGAGCAAGCATCATGGCATTAGGTTTTTATTTTGATATGACTCGCTGTGTGGGCTGCCGGGCATGTCAGGTTGCCTGCAAGGACCGCAACGACCTCGATATGGGGATGATCTTCCGCTATGCGAAGACTTACGAGACCGGGACCTTCCCGAAAGTCGGTATGTACAACTTCTCCGGAAGCTGCAACCACTGCGAGAATCCCGCCTGTGTGGCAGCGTGTCCGACCGGGGCGATGTATAAGGCGGAGGACGGCACCGTCATCCATGACGACGACATGTGCATCGGATGCAAAGCCTGCATGAATGTCTGCCCGTACGGCGCACCGAAGTTTGACGAGGCCCGTTCCATCGTCCGCAAGTGCGATGCCTGTGCGAGCCAGCGCGCCAAGGGTGAAAACCCGGTCTGCGTTGACGCATGCCCGAGCCGCGCCCTGGACTTCGGTGAGCGAGATGAGCTGATCGCAAAGTACGGCGCGGATCTGGTGAAGGATCTTCCGATTCTGCCGGATTCGTCCATGACCAATCCCAACACCCTGATCAAGGCCAAGGCCTGCGCCCTGGAAGAGAACTTCCGGGAGCTGCCGACCTGAGAGCGGGATCGGATACCAACCCGGACCGGACGTCCGGATTTGAAAGAGAGAGGTTCGGGCTTCCCGTGCCTCTCTCTTTTCCGCAGAGGAGATCACAGCTCCTGCGCAGCGTATATGAAAAACGATTGCAAAGAGCAGGGTTTCGTGATATGATCGGGTTTGACAGCGATTTGTCAAAAATCAGTATACAGAAGGAGGATTATAAATATGAGTAAGGAAATCGCAAGAAGAGATTTTCTGAAAGCGGCTGCCGCCGGTGCCGCAAGCCTGGCTGCCGCAGGCGTCCTTGGCGGTGCGACGGCTTTTGCGGATGACGAGAAAGACACGGGAAAGCCTTTTGAGGGAAAGAAGAAGTTCGCCGGGATCGGAAGCTGCCGCGAAGTCACGGACGACATCGTCTATGTCGGCGTCAGCGACCGGCGTATTCAGCTCTTTGAGAACGTCTATCCCATCCCCCGCGGCGTGGCGTACAACTCCTACGTCCTGCTGGATGAGAAGACCGTCCTCGTCGACACCGTGGATCGCTCGGTCACAGGCCAGTTCTTTGAGAATCTGACGGCCGTTCTGGACGGACGGGATCTCGACTACCTGATCGTCAACCATATGGAGCCGGACCATAGCTCTGCCATCTCCGAGGTGCTGGTGCGCTACCCGAACGCCAAGGTCGTCTGCACACTGACGGCCTCGCTGATTCTGAATCAGTTCTTCAACTGCGACATCTCTGACCGCAGCATCCTGGTCGGAGAGGGCGACACCCTGAATGTCGGTAAGCATACCCTGGCCTTCGTCATGGCGCCGATGGTCCACTGGCCCGAGGTCATGATGACCTACGACACGGTCTCCGGGGTGCTGTTCTCGGCGGACGCCTTCGGCAGCTTCGGCGCGCTGAACGGAAATCTCTTTGCCGACGAGGTCGACTTTGAGAAGGACTGGCTCCCGGATGCCCGGCGCTACTACTGCAACATCGTCGGCAAGTACGGCCAGCAGGTACAGGATGTTCTGGCAAAGGCCGGGACAGTGGATATCAAGATCCTGTGTCCGACGCACGGACCGGTCTGGCGCGAGAATCTGGGCTGGATCCTGGAGAAGTACAGCCTCTGGAGCAGCTATACCCCGGAGGAGAAGGCAGTCATGGTGGTCTACGGCTCAGTTTACGGCGGGACGGAGAGCGCGGCCAACTCGGTCGCGGCGAGAATCTCGCAGAACGGCATCGCGGACGTGGCGGTCTACGACGTGTCCAAGACCCATGTCAGCGAGCTGATCGGCGAAGCCTTCCGCTGCAGTCACATTGTGCTGGCGTCCATCACCTACAACATGGGCATCTTCACTCCGATGAAGAACTTCCTGCTGGATCTGGAGGCGCATAACCTGCAGAACCGCTGCTTTGCCTTTGTGGAAAACGGAAGCTGGTCCCCGGCCTCCGGTAAGCTGATGAAGGAGATTGTCGACCGCCTGCAGGGCTGCAGTGTCATCGGAGATACCGTAACCATCATGTCCAGCCCGGACAGCGGAGACGCAGATGCGCTGAACGGCCTGGCGGATGCGGTGTCTGTGTCTGTGCTGGAAGGAGACGCTGAGCCGGCAGCGGAAGCTGCGGCAGCGTCGAAGAAGTGGGTCTGCAAGATCTGCGGTTATGTGTATGAAGGGGACGAGCTGCCCGAGGACTACACCTGCCCGATCTGCGGCGCGGGAGCGAGCGCCTTCGAGGAAGGCTGAACGGACCGGACAGATCCCACGGGACCTGAATTGAATAGATAAACCACAGCAGATGTAAAAACGGCCGTCCGGGGGATACAGAACCCGGGCGGCTGATAAAAAATATGCCGGGCAGCTGTCGGCAGGCTGCCCGCACAGGCGCGAAGGAGCGGAGAGACAATGGAACAGAGGCATATCCTGATCTGCGGAAAACGCAATTCCGGAAAGACAGAGCTGTTCAACCGGCTGCTGGCAGCCTGCCGGATGCCGGTATACGGTTTCTCGACCGGAATCATGAATACCCGGGAGGACGGTTATCATGAGATCTATATGTTCCCGGCCGGGCAGACGAACGGCCTCTGTACGGACGAGAACCACCTGGGCGACTGCAACATGAAGGAACGGACGGTGTATCCGGAGGTTTTCAACACACTGGGCGTAAAGCTGATGGACGCAAAGCCGGACGGAATTGTCGCCATGGACGAGCTGGGCTTCATGGAGACCGGGGCGACGGCTTTCTGCGACAGGGTTCTGGAGCTGCTGGACGGCGACATCCCGGTGCTCGCGACTGCAAAGGCCGGGGCGCCGGAGATGGGGTTTCTGGGCAGGGTGCACTGTCATCCGAAGGTGGCCCGATACATGGTGACGGAAGAGAACCGGGAAGCACTGTATGAAGAGCTGCTCCGGGTGATCGAAAGCTGGAATGAAAGGCTGGGCAGATGATGGAGATCCGCAATCCGGTCCTTCGGGACTATATCAGACAGTATCAGGAAATCTACAGCAGCTTCACCGAGCAGGTGGAACAGTTCGGGCTGCTCTTTGCTCCCGACCGGGAGGAGGAGCTCCGGGCTCTGCGGTCGGAGCTGCGCACGCTGGGAATCTCGGAACGCAACGAGGGGGCGAGCCTCGTACACGGGGAGGTATGCGGCGCCTGTGCCGCGTGCCGGACCGGCATCGACAGCTATACGGGAATCCTGTCCCTGATGTGCCATCGGAGCTGCTTCTTCTGCTTCAACCCCAATCAGACCGAATTCGAGGACTATTCCGGGGCAACGAAGGATTGGCAGACAGAGCTGAAGAATCAGCACCGCCGGAATCCGAAGATGAAATATATTGCGCTGACGGGGGGCGAGCCGCTTCTGCACCGGGAGGACTGTGTGGCCTACTTCCGTATGGCCCGCAGCCTGTGGCCGGAGGCCTCTCTGAGGCTCTACACCTCCGGCGACCTGCTGGATGCCGACCTGCTGGATGCCCTGCGAGGCGAAGGACTGGAGGAGATCCGCTTCAGCATCAAGCTGGACGATATTCCGGAGCGAAGCGAAAAGGTCTGGCGGAATCTGGCAATGGCGCGGGAATACATCCCCCGGGTGATGGTCGAGATGCCGGTGATGCCGGACGCGGAAGAGGAGATGAAAGGTATCCTCGCGCGGCTGGAGGAGCTGGGAATCTACGGGATCAACCTGCTGGAGCTCTGTTTCCCCTATCACAACGCCGAAGAATTCCGGAAGCGGGGCTACGCCCTGCGCTGGCCGCCGTACCGGACCCTGTATAACTTCTGGTATGCGGGAGGCCTGCCCGTGGACGGGAGTGAAGCCGTCGCGCTGAAGCTCCTCCGGGAGGCGGTGCAGAAGCAGTACCGGCTCAGCGTACATTACTGCTCGCTGGAGAACAAGCACTTCGGTCAGGTGTACCAGCAGAATCTGAATGCGATGCCGGAGGACGGCACCTTCGTGATGTCGGAGAAGGACTTCTATCTGAAGACGATCAAGGTCTTCGGACGAGACATGAAGGAAGCAGAGCGCCTGTTCCGCGCGAGACAGCGCACCGACTTCAGCACGGGCCGGGACTTCCTCCGGTGCTCGCCGGCCTGTGCGATGCTGCTGAAGAAAAAGGATATGGAGCTCGGTATTTCGTATAACATCCGGGAGTTCCGGGACGGAGAATCCGTGATCCGGGAGCTCCGGATCGACCCGATCCGCGCGTCGGAATTCGATGAGGCGATGTTATGACACTTCGCCCGACGGATTTTATCCGGACAGATCATCCGTTCTACTATCCCGACCGCTGCATCAACCGTAAGCAGCGCCGGGTGGTCTGCACACGCTGCAGCGAGCTGTGCCCCACCGGTGTCTTCAGCCTGAAGGGAGGCGCAAAGCTGGACTGGAGCCGCTGTGTCGACTGCGGGATCTGTACGGCGAACTGTCCCACCCGCTGCTTCACCTTCTCCGCCACCGCGAGGAAGCGGTTCTCGGAGGAGATCGACTTCGGGAAAACCACGGTCTTTGCCTGCCGGCGGGAAGAGGCCCGGGCGGATATCCGGGTCCGCTGCCTCGGCGCTCTCCCCTGGGAGCTGCTGGCGGTCTGCGCCCTGAGAGGGAAGATCGCCCTCAGAACCGATACCTGCGCATCCTGTCCGGAGACGGACTGGCAGGCCTGCCTGGAGGAGAATCTGGAAGCGCTCCGGGCCTTCCTCGGGGAAGCGGAAGCTGACCGGGTGCTTATCCTGCACGGGGAGGAAGAGACAGAACCCGAAGCCCTGGAACAGGAGAATCCCGGAGAAAAACGCCTGACACGGAGAGGCCTCTTCTCCGGTATGAAGCGCACCGCTGCAAAAAACGCGATGCAGGCCGTAGCAGACAGACTCCCCTTCTTGGAAGAGTCGGAGGAGGATTTCGGCATGCAGTACCGCCGGATGCTGGCTGCCGAGGTACAGAGGCTGGAGAAGGAACAGACAGCGGCAGTATCACAGCCCGACAGAAGAGGCTACGGCACAGAGCAATCCAATGAAAAGAATCCCGAACGGCGCTTCACGGTGACCCTTCCGCATTTTAACATTCACTGTACCGCCTGCGGGATCTGCGAAAAGATCTGTCCGCAGAAGGCCATCCGCATTCAGCCGGAGGAGAACGGGAACAGCCTGATCTTTGTGACTCCCTGGAAGTGCAGTGCCTGCACACTCTGCGTAAGCCTCTGCCTCAAAGGGGGAATCGCGGAGCTGCACCCTGTAGCCGTACCAAGGCTGACAGAGCTCGCACTGGTCCGGGTGAAGCCGGAAAGGGAAGGAACCTGAAGCAGGCTAAAGAAGGACGAATTCTCTGAGTGAGAAGCAGGAAGAACGCGATTCGCTAAAAATGATTTGCAATTCTGTCGTGTGCAGGATATCTGCTTTTTCAGTGTACACGATTATCAGGAGAAATCTCAAATGCCTTTTCAGATTATCAAATCGGATCTCCTTTCTGTCAATTGTGATGCAATCATCAACCCAACGGATGAATGCTTCAGCGGGAGCGGAGGCCTGGATAGACAAATCCATAATGCTGCAGGACCGTCGCTCCGGAGAGAATGCAACAGATACGCCTGCCTTGATATCGGAGATGCGATCCTGACACGATCCCACCTTTCTAACTGCAAATATATTATCCATACGGTCGCTCCGTGGTGGGATGGGAAAGAACAGGATATCTATTACCTTCACAAATGCTACAGGGGCTGCCTGCGTATTGTCTCGGAGCGATCTTTTAAGACGATTGCTTTTCCGCTGATCGGCAGCGGCACCAGAGAGATTCCTAAAGAGATAGTTCTTCGGGCAGCGATGGAGGAGATACAAAGATATCTGTTGGAGCATGAGGATATCCAGATCATCCTTGTAATCCATGACAGGGCACAGTTCCAGCCTGCTCCGGAAATGTTGGACGATCTGGAGCATTATCTTCGCTATGTCAGGGAGAGAGAGGAAAGTAGACGAGAGCGAGAATGGGAAGCTGTCGAGATGGCCAGCACAGCTTCCTTCCATGCGATTACAGAGGAAGAAATAGAGGCAGAGCGGAGAAAAAAGCCGCAGGCACCGTATAGCTATACGACAGCCGCAGAACCGTCGTTCTCAGAACCAAGCAGCAGGCCAGGTTCTTTTCATCCAAGGAAACCAAGAAAAGAAGCGCAGCAGGGCCGGGAATCGAAGGCAGCAGGCCCGGGAATGCTGCTTTCGTTTGATTTTTTCAGACGGGGACAGAAACCAGTTCTGGATGAGAGCTTTTCCCAGATGATGATGAGGAAAATTGATGAGGAAGGCTTCCGGAAAGATTCCGACTTCTACAAAAGAGCAAATATTACCAAACAGACCTTCTCAAAGATGAAATCAGCGGACTATCATCCTAAAAAGGTAACAGCGGTGGCCGTGGCGATAGCGCTGGAGCTCTCGCTGGATGAGACAGGTGAGCTGCTTCAGAAGGCGGGATACAGCCTGTCTCACAGCATCTTATTTGATGTCATCATAGAGTACTGTATTCTGCAAAAGTGCTATGATATCTTCGAGATCAACGAGCTGCTTTTCTACCATGATCAGGCCTTGCTCGGCGGTTAAAACGTCTCTTTCAGAGTGACCAAATACAGAAAAACCTCCTGTATAATGATGCCATCATCATGAAGGAGGTTTTCGACTATGAACAACAACATTACAGAGCTGGTTTTTATCCTGGACCGCAGTGGCTCTATGAGCGGGTTGGAGAGCGACACGATCGGCGGCTTCAACAGCATGATCGAGCGGCAGAAGCAGGTGGACGGACCGTGCTATGTCACCACGGTGCTCTTTGACACCAGGATTGACCGCATCCATGACCGGGTGGATCTGAAAGAAATCCAGCCCATGACCGGGAAGGACTATATGCCCGGAGGCTGCACCGCGCTTTTGGATGCGATGGGCAACACGATCGACCATATTGTCCACATCCATAAGTACGCGAGACCGGAGGACGTGCCGGAGCATACGACTTTTGTGATCATGACAGACGGTCTGGAGAACGCGAGTCATTATTACAGCAGTGATGAGGTCAGGAAGAAGGTCGAGCACGAGAAGGAAAAGTACGGCTGGGAATTTCTCTTCCTTGCGGCAAATATTGACGCCGTAGAGACGGCCGACCGAATCGGGATCGGTGCTGATCGGGCGGTGGACTATATGGCCGACAGCAAAGGAACTACGCTTGCTTTCCGGTCACTGGCGGATACCGTCTGTGCACAGCGGATGGGAGCGCCGATTGACGCGAACTGGAGCAGAAAAATCAAGAAGGATCACAAGCTGCGCAGCAGGCGGTGAGAGATTCTTTCTGTAGATACTGGAGGTAACCGTCGGATGAGTATGGTTTGGATTATAAAATAAGCATTGGTCAGGAGGGATCTGTGATGGTACAGGTACTGGCAGCGCTCTTCCTTGGATTTTTTGTCAGTATGTTGTTGGGAAAGCGGTACATTCTCTGGCTGAAGAAGCATGATTTGATACAGCCAATCAAGGAAGCAGTTGAGCAGAAGATCTACTCGGAGAATAAGTCGCAGGGATGAACATTGCATGTTTACGGAAAGGTCACATCTGAGCACTTGACAATAACCGAATGTTCGTTTATTATTAACCGCATCGGGAGGTGAACGCCTTATGCGTCTGAAGGACCAGGACAAACAACAGCGGATCAAGGATGCGATGGTACGCCTGATCCTGCGGGAAGGGATCGACGGAGCTTCCGTTTCCAAGATTGCGAAGGAAGCGGGCGTCTCCCCTGCCACGATCTATGTGTACTACGACAGCAAGGAAGAGATGCTGGCCGAGGTCTTCCGGGAATACTCGCGTGCGCCGTACCGCTATCTGATGCAGAGGGTGCGTCCGGACATGGACGGAGACACTTTGATCGAGACCATCGTCCGCGGCTGCTACAGCTTCAGCCGGGAGCATGAGGATGTCTTCAGCTTTGTGGAACAGTGTTCCCGTTGCCCGACCCTCTCGGAGCGGGTCTCGGAAGAGGAGTGCAGCTGTGATATACTGGATCTGATCCACAGTTATCAGACCCGGGGGGTCCTTCGGACTTACAGTGACTGGAATGTGGGCGCAGTGCTGTTTGCGCCGGTACGCTTCCTGGCAATGAACCGATGCATGCAGACCTCTGAGGAAGATCAGCTCTCTGAGCTGATCAGAATGCTGCAGGCGCTTTTGCTGTACTGAGAGACTGACCATAGCTACTGAGAGACTGACTCCAGCCACAGCCCGGAGCAGCATATGACTGATCCCTGCCGACAGGCAGGGAATCATAAAAGACAGTTTTAAACGAATATTCATTTACTTTATATGGAGGAATACCCATGATAGTTGTGCCAACCTATAATATGATTCTGTCTGCGGATGCGTCGCTGATCTTCCCGCTCGATCAGATGCGTCGCAATGCCGGCACCAACGGCGTGGCGGTCGGGGAGAAGGTGATCATGCTTGTCGCGAAGACGAACAAATCATTTTCGGAGCTGAGCGAGAACGACTTCTATCCCATCGGCGTGGCCGGCAATATCACGGAGCTGAACCAGCAGGGATATGTTGTGATCCGTACCCAGTACCGCGTGAATCTGGAGGATGCCCGGATTTATCCGGACCATACGATCAAGGTCATGACTTCCCGACGCAGGGATGAGGAAGATCTGCCGCCGCAGGAAGAGGCCGAGAAGGTAAAGAGTCTCAAGCAGGAGATGAGGCGCCTGGCAGAGGCCATGAATGTGGCGGAGAACGCATCGTATTTCATCGATCAGGTAGACTCGGTCGGCGGCGCGGCCTGTGCCATGTCCCCGATCCTGCAGATCTCCAACGAAGAACGCTATGCGCTCCTGGCGGAGGACAGCAGGGCAAAGCGGGCGGAGATGATCGAAAAGATACTCTATGAATTTATGGAGGTAGGCCGCATCACCAGCGAAGCCAATTCCTCTCAGCAGCAGGAGTATCAGCAGCGGTATCGGGAAGCGGCGATCCGGCGTCAGATGGAGCACCTGCAGAAGGAACTCGACGACATGCACCCGGAAAATGTCACCGATGTGCAGAAGTTTGCCCAGCGCATCGCGGAATCCGGGATGAACGAGACCGCCCGGAAGGAAGCGGAGAAGGTGCTCAACCGGCTGCGTCAGGAGAGCAGAGAGAGCGTTGAGTCGGGGATGCTGTATGACTATCTGGATTTTGTGACAACGCTCTCCTGGAAAAAGGAGGCCGCAGAACGGATCGACCTGGACGAAGCGCGCAGGGTTCTGGACGAGGATCATTACGGCCTGAAGAAGGTCAAGGACCGCATCATTCAGCAGATTGCAGTCATGAATCTGAAGCAGCAGCAGTCCGGTTCCATCCTGTGCTTTGTCGGGGCGCCCGGCACCGGCAAGACCAGCATCGGCAAGAGTATCGCACGGGCGCTGGGACGCCAGTACGTGCGTGTCAGCCTCGGAGGCGTGCATGATGAGTCGGATATCCGCGGCCACCGCCGCACCTACATCGGGTCCATGCCCGGCCGAATCATGGACGGCATCCATAAGAGCGGGGTCTCAAATCCCGTCATGGTACTGGACGAGGTGGACAAGCTGTCGGCGTCTTATAACGGCAGCCCCGCCAGCGCGCTTCTGGAGGTCCTGGACCCGGAGCAGAACAACACCTTTACCGACCACTATATGAATGTGCCGTACGATCTGTCTGACGTGTTGTTCATCTGCACGGCGAACAGTCTGGACACCGTTCCCCAGCCGCTGCTGGACCGCATGGAGGTCATCCAGTTCCAGGGCTATACGCCGCTGGAAAAGCTTCAGATTGCCCGGGAACATCTGGTCCCCAAATCCATGGAAGCCATGGGGATCGAGAAGGAACAGATGTCTGTCACGGATGAGGCGCTGGAGACTCTGATTGCGGATTATACGATGGAGGCGGGTGTGCGTGGCCTGCGGAAACGCATCGACAATCTCTGCAGGATTCTGGCTGTGAAGGTCGCGTCGAATCCGGAGGAGCGGGTCACGGTGACACCGGAGCTCGTACGGGAGGAGATCGAGGACCGTCCTGTGCGGCATGACAGCATTCTTCCGTCGCCGAAGGCCGGGGTTGTTACGGGACTTGCCTGGACCCCGGTAGGCGGGGACATTCTGTATATCGAGACTGCGCTTCTGCCGGGAAAAGGAGAGCTTATTATTACAGGCCAGCTTGGAGATGTGATGAAGGAATCCGCGCGGATTGCGCTCAGTCTGGTGGAGAATCTCTTCCCTGAAGAGGCAAAGAAGCTGAAGACCCATAACGTCCATATCCATGTCCCCGCGGGAGCGGTACCGAAGGACGGACCCTCGGCCGGCGTGACTCTGACTACAGCGCTGAGCTCTCTGCTGACCGGGCGCATTGTCGACCCGCATATCGCCATGACCGGCGAAGTAGCTCTGCGCGGTGCGGTCACCCCGATCGGCGGACTGCCGGAGAAGCTGATGGCCGCCCAGCGTGCGGGAGTCACAAAGGTATTCATCCCGCAGGAAAATCTCCACGACCTCAAAGACGTGGCGCAGGAGGTAAAGGATAAGATCGAGATCGTCCCCGTCTCACAGGTGACGGAGCTCCTTGAGGCCGTCGGTGTTCTGAGACCGGCAGCTATATAGAAAACTGCAAAAACCACAGCCATAGCCGGCATCCTGTGAGCGGCTATGTGAGCGCCGTCATTCCGTACAAATTCGACTTGTATTTTTTGTACAATATTCCGTCTTGCAAAAACCCTCTTTTTCGTGTATTATGTGCACAACAAGATGAAGTCACGAGTACTTCAAATTCATTCGATAAGTGGGATCGGATGAATAACCGCTGAGGATCAAAAATAGAAATCACTCCACATCAGGTCTATCCCACCTAACGGGAATTGCGCGAGTCGCAGAATATGTGTAATGAGATGGTTCAGAGTTTGATTCAGCGGTGATTCTGCAGAAAGAGAGGTTAAATGATGTTAGATACTAAGAATTTAAAGAAGTAAGTCCTGATTCGCGGTTTAAATGTCAGGACTTACTTCTTTTTTTGGAGTTTTTACGGGAAATCCGTTGTCAACTCCATTCTGATTGCTTTGTGTCTTCCCGAGTCTGGCGGGAGGGCTTTTTTTATACCCTGTTCCGGGATCGGGCGTTATTTATGCTTTGTTATTCCTCGCTGCGGAAGCGCTGTACCAGCTCCTGATAGGCGTTGATCAAAACGGAAGCGTCCAGGCTGTAGGCGACGCTGTCATAGCCCTTCTTCGCCCACCGGACCGCATCGTTCATATTTCCGGCGAAGATCAGTGCTTCGATGTTGTTGGTGTGGCAGGCGGTGAGAATGCATTCACAGGCCTCCAGGAGCATCGGGTGCTCAAACTGCAGCGGAATCCCGAGGGCAATGGAGAGGTCACAGGGACCTACAAAGATTCCGTCAACGCCGGGGATCGCGGCGATCTCTTCAATCTGATCGAGAGCCTCTCTGGTTTCGCACTGCGGAATGACCTTGCAACGCTCGTTGCAGGTCTCCATATACGAGAGAACATCCCGGCTCCATTCGTCCGCACCCCAGCCGGTGGTCCGATTCGGGCAGTAGCCGCGGTTGCCGATGGGAGGAAACTTGGCGTAACTCACCAGCTCCCGCACTTCATCCGCGCTGTGGATATAAGGGACGATGAGTCCGCGGGCACCGACGTCGAGCATGCGCAGCACGTAGGGACGGCGGATATCGCCGATGCGCACATAAGGGAGCAGCCCGCTGCGCTCAGCGGCGAGAATCATATCCGCAGTTGTCTCCTCGGAGAGACAGCCGTGCTCGGTGTCTATGATGACGTAGTCCAGACCGGTTCTGGTCAGCGCTTCCATGGCGCCACGGCCGCCCAGTTCAAAAAAGGTCCCGAATTTTGTATCTGACATTGGTCTCACCTCAAAGCAGTCGTATCGTTGTCCAAAGATTACCTGTTCCGGAGAGAGCGGCAAGGGAGCTGCTGCGAAGAAGCTGAAGAGGCCTCGGTCTCAGACTGCGCCCCGGAATGACAGACACGGGACAGAAGCGTCTCGCCTCTACCCCGTGTCTGCTGGAGCTGGATGCGAGATTCGAACTCGCGACCTCATGATTACGAATCAGGCGCTCTACCGGCTGAGCTAATCCAGCGGCTTCCTCAAAAAGCTGTTGCATTCTATCACAAGTCGCCCCGTTCGTCAACTGTTTTCTCATTTCTTTTCACTTTTCATGAAGTCAATTCTTTACTTTTTCAGGCGGATGATTTATAGTACAGCAAGTATGACCCTACGGAGGAAAGCCATGACGCAGAAGCGAAAAAACCATCCGGATATAATAAAAATCTTTGCAACATACATCATTGTCATGGGGCATTCCGGTGTAGCCGGGTATCTCTATTATATGAAAGTAAGCGCGCCTCTTCCCCGCTTCCTTTTCATGATGAACGCCGCGTTTATGCAGGCCGCTACGATCCCGCTCTATGCCATGATCTCCGGAGCCTTCCTCCTGCCGAGGGAAGAGTCACTGACGTCGCTTTTCAGGAAACGGGTGCTGCGTTTCTTCCTGCTGCTGGCGACCTTCTCGCTGATCTCATATCTGTACAGCTTCTTCCGTGAAGGGGGCAGCCTTTCGGTCCGGGAGTTCCTCTGTAATCTGTTCAGTTATGAGCAGGTCTATTCCTACTGGTATCTCTACGCATATCTCGCGTTTCTTGTTGTGCTTCCGTTTCTTCGGATTCTGGCCAACCGAATGACAGATACCGATTACCGCTACTTTTTTGCCATCGCGGTTGTCTACTATCTGATGAGCCCTCTCGCCTACCTGCTTCTGAGAGAGCCGCTGTCTCCGTCTGACAATTTTGTCCCATTTACGGTTCAGACCCTCATTTTCTTTCCGCTCGCCGGCCATTATATAGAAAACCGTCTCGACGATACCGTCTTCACAAAGAAGAATACCTGGATTGCGATTCTGATCGCGGTGGCCGGTCTGGCCTTTGAAGCAGGGGTGCAGTATCTGTACTCCCTGCGTTATCAGGGAGAAAACTATGGTCCTGATCTCTATCTGACCTGCCTGACGGTCGTTCCCGGACCGGCCATCTATTTCGCGGTCAAGGCTCTGCTTCTTCACCGCAGCATAGGCGATGGCCTGAGAAAGCTGATCCTCTTCTTCAGCTCCACCAGCTTCGGCGTATACCTGCTCCACCATATCTACCTGAAAGAAACCGCCCCGATCGGAAGGATCCTGAAGGATCGACTGGGACTGTTTCCGGGCAATCTTGTATGGGTCCTGCTGATCTGCCTTCTCGGTACGGCGGTATCCTGGCTTCTGAAGAAGCTTCCCGGTTTCCGAAAAATGCTGTAAAAAAATGCAGGCACGTCTGTCAGACATGCCTGCGCGGAATCGGCGGAGGGGCAATCTCGACGCCGGTAAGGAGCTTGATGATCCAGAGGAAGAAGAGAAGCACGAGAATCGGGATCACGCAGGAGGTTACGATCATCACGGCCAGGGTCTCAACAAAGCGGTTCAGAATCTCCGCAGCCCGTTCGGTGAGGGTTTCCGCTCCTTCCGTGAGACGGCTTATGATTCCGCTGATCAGGCCCGGGCTTTCCTCCGCCCCGTCTGATTCCTCCGCGAGTCCGGCTGCGTCGTCTGCAAGCTGCTCGGCGGAAGCGATGGTAGAATCGATGGATGTCTGATAGGTGGCATAGATCATATCCGAGACCTGTATGCTCAGGGGGATGACCAGATAAAGAGCAATCCCGACCGTAAAGAGCTTCCCCGCGAGCTTTCTCATCGCGACGGGACTCCATACCAGCCCAAGCGCGGCAATCAGGCAGGCTGCCGGGATCAGGATCCGGAATGTCGCTGCCCCGATGATGGTGAGCAGATACTTTTCGGCATACAGCACGCTGAGTATCACCAAAAAATACTCCGAGAAATCCGCAAGTTTTTCCGCGATCGGTGTTGCGGTATCTCCCGGGATGGCGGAGAGCCCTGCAGAGGCGACGGTAGAGGTTGCGGTAAGCTTCAGAACCGTCTCAATCTTCTGGTCGATGGCCTGCACGGTCTGCTCATGGGTTTCCTGCGCTTCGGCCCGCTCTGCCAGAGGGATGAACGACACCAGCGCCACCGCAAGCAGCAGTACCGCGATCAGCCACCTGACCCAGACGGGATTTCTTCCTTCATGCTCCATAAAACACCTGCTTTCTGACATGACTGAGATGTGAGAATATAAAATCGACTTTAAAGTCAGATAGAGTATCCAAAAAACAAACAAAACGCTACAGGAGTGATTATCAAATGGACCAGATCTATGACGTATTCATCATCGGCGGCGGAGCCGCAGCGACGAGCGCAGCCATGACCCTGAAGAACCGCGGCAAGACCGTTGCCGTTGCCGCCAACCGGTATGAAACCAGCGGCCTGTATAAGGCAGAAAAGATCACAAACTACCCCGGTCTCCCACCCATGAGCGGAGCGGAGATGTCCGAGCTTTTCCACCGCCAGCTCACAGAAACCGGCGCTGTGATGATCGAAGGCCGGGCCCTCTCCGTACTGCCGATGGATGACAGCTTCGGGATTGCGGTCGGCAGTGACTATTATATGGCGAAGAGCGTCATCATCACGGCCGGAATTACCCGCGAAAAGCTCTACCCCGGCGAGTCGGAGTTCCTCGGCCGCGGTGTGAGTTACTGTGCCACCTGTGACGGCATGCTCTATCGCGGTAAAACCGTCGCGGTCGTCGGCGGCGGGGAGGAAGCCGTGCACGACGCGGATTTCCTGGAGGGGATCGGATGCAGCGTCCTTCGCTTTCCGAAAAACGGACGCTACGAAATCACCGGCAACGAGAAGGCGGAAAAGCTGGTCTTTGCCGGAGAGGAGCATACGGTCGACGGTGTCTTCATTATCAAAGACACCGTTTCCGTCACACAGCTTGTGCCCGGCCTCACGTATGAAAACGGAGGGATCCTTGTCGACCGGCATATGGCTACTGCAGTCCCGGGCGTATTTGCTGCGGGGGACTGCACGGGCAAGCCTCTGCAGCTGGCCAAGGCTGTCGGAGAAGGAAATATCGCAGCGCTCTCTGCCTGCGACTATATTGACAGAAAGAACTGACAGGCGGTATCAAAGGGAAAGACAAGACACTGCGCCGGCTGTTCAGGCGGCAGTACCGTTACCATGCCGCTTCCAGGGTCGGCCTGTTTCAGAGATGCTCCCGCTTCCGCCAGTCCGTCAGTATTGGGATTCAAACTGTATTCTGAAACTGTATTCTAACAGAGAAACAGACTGATGTCCATTGTTTTTCGAGAGATAAAAAAGCATGAAACAGGCTGTTCCCAGAAGGAGAAAGACACAGTATGCAGAAGCATATGTCAGAGAAAAACAGACGGAATATCGGTCCGGCGCTGATTGTTCTTGCCGGCTGCTTCTGGGGCAGCATGGGTATCTTTGTCAGAAGGCTCGGCAGCGCCGGCTTCAGCTCCATCCAGATTGTGTCGATCCGGGTGACACTGGCGGCGCTGAGTTTCTGTATCCTGCTGCTGATCAGGGACCCCGCCGGTTTCCGGATCTCCGTACGGGACATTCCGCTTTTTCTTGGCCTGGGATGGGGGAGCATCCTGTTCTTTACCGTCTGCTATTTTACCGCCATCAGGATGATGCCGCTCTCTGCTGCGGCGATCCTCCTCTATACATCTCCCATCTGGATCATGCTGATGTCGGTGCTGTTCTTCCATGAAAAACTGACACGGAAGAAGCTCCTGGCGCTGCTTCTCGCCTTCGCCGGCTGTGTGCTGGTGTCCGGATTCTCCGGAGAGGGGATGACGCTGACGGGGCTGCTGGTCGGGCTCGGTTCCGGCATCGGTTACGGGCTGTACAGCATTCTGGGCACCGTTGCACTGCGCCGGTACTCTCCGTACACCGTCACGACCTATACCTTCGTGTTCGCAGCGGCGGGTTCCTGGCTGATCTGTCAGCCCGCCGAAATGCTGCAGATCTTCGCAGGGACGGAGGAGCTTCCCGCGCTGCTGCTGTTCTGCTGCCTGACGGCTCTGGTGACGGCTGTGATCCCCTTTCTGGCCTATACACTCGGCCTGCGCAGCGTGGAGGCAAGCCGGGCAGGGATCCTCGCAACCGTCGAGCCGATGGTCGCGGCGATCTTCGGGATTCTGGTCTTTTCAGAGCCGCTGACCCTGCTCTCCGGACTCGGTATTCTTCTGATTCTGTCCGCGGTGGTTCTCCTGAACCGGTAGCTTCCGGCTGCAGGGTGTACGAGGGGAAATACATGCAGTTTTTACAGGCAGATGATATTGACAAACAGGGTGGATCATAATAAAATTTACGAAAATACTTTCATTAATATAAGTGTATTCATACACTGCAGAAGTCCGGAGGAGGGTTCAGGATTATGCTTGATTTTTTGAGGCAGGAGGGCATAGCGGAGCATCTGATTTCCCGCATCGAGCAGTACCGGAGAGACTATCCTGTCGCAGAGACGGACAGGATCCGGATTCCTTCCCCAAAGTTCAGATACTACGGAAAAGAGATCTGGCAGCTCGCGCTCACCGCCCTTCTCTCCGGGGAGAATATTCTGCTCGTCGGCCCCAAGGCGACCGGTAAAAATGTCTTTGCCGAGAATCTCTCCGCCGTCTTCGGAAGGCCGGAATGGGACATCTCCTTTTATCTGAACACCGACGCCTCGGGCCTGATCGGGACGGACACCTTCCGGAACGGAGAGGTTTCGTTCCGCAAGGGGCCGATCTATGCCTGCGCCGAGGCGGGCGGCTTCGGCATTCTGGATGAGATCAACATGGCGAAGAACGAATCCCTTGCCGTCCTCCATGCGACGCTTGACTTCCGCAGGATCATCGACGTCCCCGGCTACAGCCGGATCCGTCTTGCTCCGGCGACCCGGTTTATTGCCACGATGAACTACGGCTATGCGGGGACCCGTGAACTCAACGAGGCGCTGGCCTCCCGCTTCATGGTCATCAACATGCCCGTCATCTCGGGCACGAATCTCGAGAAGCTTCTTCTGCAGCAGTATCCGAAGCTGAAGACGGAGTTTGCAGCGCAGCTCACGGCGCTCTTTGAAGAGATCCGGCGGAAGTGCGAGAGCTCCGAGATCTCGACAAAGGCACTGGACCTGAGAGGCCTGCTTGCGGCCGTCAATCTGGTTTATCACGGCCTGTCCATGCGCGACGCGCTGAACATCGGGATCATCAACAAGAGCTTCGATGAATTTGAGAGAACCCTCGTCGAAGATATTGTCTCCGCCAGGATCGACGGCAAACTGATGAGAGAGGATATTTTCTCTGCCGTCGACGCCTGACAGACGGACCGCCGGATCACAAACCGTCCCCCTACTCCCCTCCTGAAAAGCTGCTATGAACCAGACGATCACAGACCTCCAGAAAAGGCGCGCAGACAACATCATTTGGAACTGCGCAAAAGACTATTCTTTTGCGCCGGACTTTAAGGCCTATGACCGGAACGGCAACGTGGATATCTACTGGAACATCATCTACGGCTCGGCCAGACGCCATTATGAATACGAGAAGCTGGAGATGCTCTTCAGGATGCTTGACAGCTACAGAGATGCCGCCGTGTACGAGAGTATCTTCTGGAACGCGCTGGAACCGATCCTGTTCCGCGCTGAGCTTCCCGCCCGCCCTGTTCTGGAGAGAATCCGCCCCGCCCCGGAGGAGGCGGAGCTGAGGCTGGAGGACGGGATGACGACGGATGAAGTCGTCGAAACCGCCAGAAGTTTCTTCTACGAGCGTTACGGACTCTGCGGTGACGGAAAGATTCGCCTGAAGTATCGGCTGCCCCGTTTCAGAAGGCTTTCTGTCGACACCTTTCTGCAGAGAGGCCGCATTGTCATACACGAAAAGGACCTCTACGGCGGAAGCACAGCCGCATGGACCCATGACTATTCCCTCAGCACAAAGCTGACGGAGCCGGAGCTGCGCGCCTTTCTGGAGACAAAATTCGGGAAGTCCATCTACCCGCCGGAATATGTCGCACGGCTCGAGAAGCAGCTCTGCAGCGGGAACCACAGGTTCACCCACCTCTTTTATACCAGAGGCGAGATCGTCGAGCTCCACGGCGTTTACAGCACCTTCGAGATGCATCAGAGAAAGCGTCAGGCGGAGCTCATCGCGAACAACCGCGCGTATTACCAGAAGAACCTGCTTCAGAACAGGCTGCTGATCTCGAAGCTCAGTACAGGGATCATGAATTCGGTCCTCCTGCATATGCAGCCCGCACCGGTGAAGGCCGGCTCCGGCAGCGTCAATCCGGCGCTGGCCTGGAGAGCCGCAAAGCTGGGCGATGAGAGAGTTTTTACCAGAACCGAGAACGCGAATGCCGGCGACATCAGTGTGGACATTTTTCTGGACGCATCCCACTCGCAGTATACCAGAGCGGCAAAGATTTCGTCACAGGCGTATATCATCGCAGAGGCGCTGTCGAGATGCCGTGTCCCCTGCCGTGTGATGAGCTTCTGCTCCATGAGCGGCTTCACGGTCCTGCGGCTGTTTAACGACTATTCCGATTCCGGGGATAACAGCGGGATCTTTGATTATTACACCGAGGGCTGCAACCGGGACGGACTGGCGATCCGGGCGGCGGGGAACCTGATGTCCCGGACGGATTACGAGCATAAGATGCTGATCGTTCTCTCGGATGTGAAGCCCCTGGATATTGCGAAGATCCGAAAGGACGAGAAGGACGTCGGCACCAGCTACGATGACATCCGGGCGCTGACCGATACGGCCCATGAGGTCCGCCGCCTGCGGGCAGACGGGGTTTCGGTCACCTGTGTATTTACCGGCGAGGACGTGGACCTGCCCTCTGCAAGGATGGTATACGGACAGGACTTTGTCAGGATCCGCGACTTCTCACAGTTTGCCGATACGGTAGGAAAGCTGATTATCGATCAGATGAAGAACTATTCGGGCTGAAACAGAGAATAAAAAAGCTGCCGGAAGCGGCAAAGGCTTCCGACAGACTTTTCGGACTCAGGCTCAGTCCCAGTCTTTTTCAAACTTCAGGATGGAGCCGTTCTCGGCATCGACATCATATTCATACTCGAGACCGCCGTCGGAGATGTGACAGGCCTCTCCTGCGGTGATCAGGTTCCCCGCCCGGAGACCGACCCGACCTTCACCGGCTGGACCTTCCTTGGCTGGTTTTTGAATGAAGAGCCCTATGATTTCAGCAGACCGGTAACCCATTCAGCCACGCTGGTCGCGGGCTGGGCGCCGGAAGGATCGGAATCCTTCACCCTGCCGAAAGACATGACGGTGATCGAGGAATCGGCCTTTGAAGGAATCGCAGCCCGGTATATCAGAATCCCGGACGGCTGTACCACAATCAATCCCAACGCGTTTAAGGACTGCAGGGAACTGAAGTTCATCCGAATCCCAGGCTCTGTCAGCCTGATCGCCTCGACGGCCTTTACCAACTGCAGCGGCGTTTACGTCCTCGGTGAAAGCGGGAGCATGGCGGAGACCTTATGTGAGGGGAACGACAGCTTCACCTTCATCCTCAGTCTGGAACCCTGACGGAAGACATACGATTCAAAAGAAGGAGAATACTGTATGAAAACACTGTGGAAAAAATGGCTCAGCCTGCTGCTGGTGCTGACAATGACTCTCTCTTACGGGCCTTCTGTGTTTTCTGAAGGCAACGGGGAAGAGTCCTTGCCCGATCTGACGGAGCAGTCAGCGGATGAGATGCTTCCCGGAGAGGAACCATCCTTTTCCGATGAAGACGGTGTCTTCCCGGAAGCGGACGAAGCACTGAACGATCCGGAGCTCCCGCCGTCGGAGGAGTCTCCCGCTGCCGCGCCGGACGGGGCGGAGGAAAACGCGCCCGGCACCCTTGACGAGGCTGCGGAAGCCACTGACGTCGACGGCATGCCCGAAGCCTCTGAGGAAGAAGCCGCGGAGATGATGGACGAAGCGAAAGAAGCGGACGAAGACGAAGATGCGGAAATGCCGGAGGAAGAAGACGTCCCCCTCAATGAGGTGCTCGCCGAAATCTGGCTCGGAAAGGAATTTCTCGGCTTCGGCGTGAAGCTGGAGAAGGTTCTCGCCGGCTATACAAGGGACGGCAACACCCTGAGGATCTTCCTCGCCGGTACGGATTCCCGCATCACCTTCTACAGCGATGCGATGCTCGGCGATGTCCCCTGCAGCGCGGGATGGAGCATGACCGGGGAACAGATCCTGTCCCTGAGCGAAGATCCGGCGGCAGCGGAGCTCCGTCTGACTGTGGATGAAGAGCCTGGTCTGCGCAGTGTGACCGCGGCGGAATACGCGCTGGATCCTTTTGGCAGCTATGTTGTCTTCGCTGTCGCTTCCGAAGGCGGATTCCTGGACCTTGAAGAGGAGAATGCATTCCCCTGCGAGGTGGCTGGTCACATCTGGATTGAGGCAGAGAACGACGCAGAGTCCGGGTCGCTGCGGTATGTCTGCGCTGTGTGCGGCGAGCAGAAGACCGAAGCTTTCGCTGAGGAACCTGCAGAGGACAAGATTCCCACGGATGCCGAGGCTCCCGTGGCAGGTGAGTCTGTGACCGAGGAAACGGCTGCAGCGGAAACCGAAACCGTCTCCTCGGAAGCTGCGAACGCCACGGCCGAGGCGGAATACGCGGAAGCGTTGGCCGCTCTCTTCAGAGCCGCGGCGGATTCGCTTCGGCTTGACCGGGATTATATTCTGATGGAAGCGGGCTGGCACCCGGAGACGCTGGCGATTGTAGGACTTCCGGATGAGCTGGTCGACCGTGTCACCGTGAACTGGACGGTCGAGGACAGCGAGGGACATGCGGACGAGACCGGCGCGGTCACGGTGGACGGGAACGGTACCGTAACCGCGGAGAAGAAGGGAACCGGCTATGTCACAGCGACAGTCGCATACGGTGACCTCTCCAGCAAGCTCCGCTGCAGAGTTGACGTCATTGAAGGCACGGTTGCGGAGACCGTAACCGGAGCGAGCCTTGAGATCAAAAAGGTGACTTCTGAACTCTACAGTACCGACTATGCCAGAGTCCCGGTTCTGCTGGTACTCCCCCAGAACCTCGGGAGTGCTGCCAGTGCCCAGAGTGTTTCAAATCCTGCCAACGATGCGGCAGAGAAACCGGAGGACAAAGGCGTTGCGATCGAAAGCGCCGCCTTCGCCGAAGGCAGCAATGCCGGTACGTATTTCTCCATCCGTGTTGCGGACGACAGGACCCTGGAGCTCATCCCCACCCAGGCGGCTTTCGACAATGCCAAGAAGCTGAGCAGCTGCAAGGGCAGGATCGTCCTGAACGGCTACGGCTGGACCGTAACGACCGACGAGCTGACGGTGACGGTCAAGAAGACACAGCCCACCATCAAGGCGAAGGCGGTCAAGTTCAACAGCTTCAACCCCGGCGAGTGTGTTGAACTCGTGTTCACCGGAGGGACCGTTGTGTCCGCCAAAGAGGTGTCGAACTCCGCAGCGAAGTACGTCGAGCTTGACGGCAACAAGCTGACTCTGACCCTTAAGGACAGCGCCCTGGACCAGAAGTTCAGCGGGAAGCTGACTCTCAGCGCGGAGGTAGAGGGCTGGAAAGATCCGCGTCCGGTCACCGTCTCGGTCAGTGGGAGCAAAACGGCGGCGAAGCTGACCCTCAAACCGTCCTCCCTGACCCTGAACCCGGCCGCCAGGGATATTGCCACCACGGAAGCGGCGATCAATATGGCACAGTATGAGGACAGTGTGATCTCTGTCAGTTCGATTGTGCTCGGCGGGAAAGCCTATACCGCAGGTGACGTGATCGTCGAGCCCGATCCGACAGACGGACACCGCCTGAATGTCAGCCTGAAAGACGGTTTTGACAGCAGCAAGGCAAAGAGCTTCACGGTGAACCTCGCCATCGACAGAGGCGCGGGAGCGCCTGCGCCGGTAGGAAAGCTCACGGTCAGGACCCTTGCGTCCACGGCCAAGGATCCGTCCATGACCGTGAAAGCTGCGGGAGCGATCCATCTTACCGTACCGGACAGCCCGGTGACACTTACCGTCACTCCGAAGAATTTTGCTTCGGCGGAATACAGCGCCAGCAAGTATGAGCAGGTCATCTCCTCCAAGGAATCCACCGAGGTCTCAAAGGAGCTGTTTGTGTTCTCGCAGGACGGAAACAAGGTCCTCATCACCGAGAACCCCGGTAAGGGTCTGAAAGACGGAACCTACCGCGTGACCCTGACAGCGACGGTCGCAGGCAAAGAGCTTTCTGCGTCGGCCACCTTTAAGGTGGACTCCGCTGCGGCAGCAAAATCGGCCTCGCTGAAGGCGAAGGGCAGCCTGGACGTCATCCGTCCGGAGAGCGCTGTCACAGTCACGCCGACCCTGAAGAACTGGTACGGACACGGAGAACTCTCTCCGGACGATCTGGTCTTCTATGAGGGAACCGGAAAGAACGCAGCCGTGATCGCACCAGAAAAGCTGCCCTTCGGCGTCACTGTTACTGAGGATGGAGCCTCCTATACCGTGACCGTAAAAGATGCGGCAAAGGTCAACCATAAGACAGCATATTCTGTCGGTATGAAGGACGAGACCGGCACCGTACGGACCGCGACTCCGCTCAAACTCACTGTCAAAATGGGGACTTCAAAGTTCACACAGAGCGTGAAGAGCATCACCCTGTCTAGGAACGACCGCTATGCCTTCGAAAAGGTCGTTGTTTCGGCAGCGGACGCAGCACTCTCCGAGATTGACCGGGTAGAGCTTCTTGCAAACAAGGTATCCGCGCCCTTTGCCCTGACCGATCTGGGAGACGGTGTGTGTGAGATCCACTTTGCAGGAGACACTGTCACCGTGCCCGAAAAGACGAAGAGCGCCAGACTTTCCCTGAAGGTCTTCCTGAAGGGGAATAACTCCACTGTTGCAAATGCCACCCTTCCCGTCACCGTGAACATCGTAAAGAACGACACGGTGAAGCCCGAAGCCGTGCCGGTCGAAGGAACTGTGATCAGCCATCACAACTTCCCTGACCAGAGCTTCCGTGAAGCAGTGGCCCAGTTTGACAAGGACGGGGACGGCGCACTGAGTGAGGAAGAGACGGCCGCAGTGATCGTTATCGACTGCTCCGAAAAGGGGATCAGCTCTCTGCTGGGGATCGAGAAGTTCACGGCACTGCAGGAGCTGAACTGCAGCGGGAATGCGCTGACCTCGCTTGATCTGAGCGCCAACAGGGCCCTCACCACGCTCAACTGCAGCGGAAACACTGCGCTGGTCACATGCCGGCTGCCGGAGACAATGACCGAGATTCCCGCAAACGCCTTTGCAGGCGACACGTCACTCAAAAACATGGATATCCCGGTTTCCGTAATAAAGATCGGTGAGAGCGCCTTCGAGGGATGCGCGGCGCTGGAGTCGGTGACCATGGGCAACCAGGTCGCGACGATCGGAAAAGCCGCCTTCAAGAACTGCAGCCGTCTGGCCAGCATGCAGTGCAGCTGACCGGAACGGGCGGACAGAGTTTTCACTTGACACGGGCCGCACGGAAATGCTATGATGACCCAAACGTGATGGCGCTGAACACACATAGGTGTCATCTACGATACAGACTGATCAGGCAATACCTTCCGATACGGGAACGGTGTGTGGTCGGGTCGTGAAAGCGACAGCAGAGGCAATAAGAAAGAGCATCTGCGGGACAGTGACTTGTCCCGGGATGCTCTTTTTCAGGTATACCCGACGGATGAGACAAATCGTCAGGTTGAGGAGCTGTTATTGTGGAAGAGAACAGAATCATAACAAAACTGTCCCTGGTCGGAATCCTAGGGAATGTACTGCTGGCGGCATTCAAGCTGTTTGCCGGCCTCTTCGGGAAATCCGGCGCCATGGTGTCGGACGCGGTACACTCGCTGTCAGACGTCTTTGCAACGCTGATCGCCTATATCGGGGTGCTGCTGTCAAAACGGCGGGAGGATGCGGAGCATCCCTACGGGCACGAGAGGCTCGAATGCGTCGCTTCTCTGATCCTGGGTCTGACCCTCGGAGGGACAGCCGTCGGGATCGGATACTCCGGTATCCGGGCGCTGCTGTCCGAGCAGGACACACCGACGATCCCAACCCTGCTGCCGCTGGTTGCGGCTGTGGTGTCGATTGTTGTAAAGGAAGCGATGTATCAGTACACCATGCACTATGCACGGAAGCTGGATTCGGCCGCATTCAAGGCAGACGCGTGGCACCACCGCTCGGATGCCATCTCCTCGGTGGGATCCTTCATCGGCATCGGCCTGGCCCGGATCGGCTTTCCGTTCATGGACCCCGTTGCCGGTCTGATCATCTGCGTCCTGATCCTCAAAGTGGCGTTTGACATCAGCCGGGACGCGCTCGACAAGATGCTGGATACCTCCTGCAGCAACGAGACGGAGCGGCAGATCCGCAGCTTCATCGAAAGCCAGCCGGGGGTAAAGCACGTCGATCTGCTCCGTACCAGACAGTTTGGCAATAAGATCTACGTGGACCTGGAGATTGCGGTGCGAAGAGATATTTCGCTGGTCGATGCGCATGCCATCGCGGAAAGCGTCCACAGCCGTGTGGAGGAAAACTTCCCGAATATCAAGCATGTGATGATACACGTCAATCCGGAAGAACTGACGCAGTAAGACGGAGCAGACGGCCTTATCGGCCGATGCCCGGAACGCCGCTTCAGTAACCCATCAGCGGGACCGAGCCGTCGTCCCGGGATTTCCGGATGGAGCGGATCTCCGCCTCGTAGCTGTAGCTCTCGTTAACGTGGACGGTAAAGCGGTCTCCGACCTTCTTCCCGAGGACCTGTTTCCCAAAGGGGGATTCTCTGCTGATCAGACCCTTGCGGGGATCGCAGCGCACCGTGGTCACTACGCGGATGGTCTCCGTGTCGTCCTCCTCGGGCATATAGATCTCTACCTCGTCAAAGAGACCGACGCAGTCTTCGTCGGAGCGGTCATCAATGATCCTGGCTGTTTTGATCATTCCCTCCAGATAGCGGATACGGCTCCGGTTCTGGTTCTGGGCCTGCTTGGCCGCCTTGTATTCATAATTCTCGCTCAGATCCCCGAAGGCGCGGGTGCGTTTGACCTCTTCGATCAGGCCGGGCATCAGCTCCAGCCTCCGATAGTCGAGCTCCTCCTTCATCTTGCGGATATCCTCACGGGTCAGTTCGTCATGCATCTGCCGGTTCCTCCTGATCGTATTCAGATACAGCCCATACCCCTGTAAAACGGCCGTCCTGAGACGGGTCTCTCTGTGCAGACGGGCTGTATTTTGGCTGCTGTCAACTTCTGCAGGTTGCCTAACATTATCATTTTTTCTCTTTAAATTCAAGTTTTGGCGTGCTATAATAAATACATCCTTGTTAAAATTTTAGAAAAGGAGTAAACGTATGAGCAAACAGATTACCCGTCGCGAATTTCTGAAAGGCACTGCCGCAGGCGCACTCGGCGTTGCCGCAATGGGCATTGCCGGACTTCCGGTAGCCGGTGCCGAGGGCATGTACAAGCCCGGCAAGTATCAGGCCACAGCCTACGGCAACCTGAGCTATGTCACGGTCGAGTGCACCTTCAGCGAGGATGCCCTGACCAACGTTGAGATCATCTCCCAGAATGAGACGCCGATCCTCTTCTCCCAGGTTCAGGACCAGCTGATCCCGGCGATCATCGAGAACCAGGCCGGCGGCCTGGACGCCATCACCGGCGCCTCCAACTCCTCCCGTGCCGTCAAGGAAGCCATCGCCGACTGCGTAGCGCAGGCCGGCGGCGACAAGGAAGCCTGGCTCGCCAAGACCGTCACCGCAGTTGCGGGTGCGGATGAGACCTACGACGTCGACGTCTGCGTCATCGGCTGCGGCGGCTCCGGCTTCATGGCCTCCATCACGGCAGGCAAAATGGGCGCCAAGGTCCTCACCATCGAGAAGGCCGGCTCGGTTGCCGGTGTCAACGGCATCAAGGTCTCCGGCCCCTTCGCCGTCGATACCTCTGTTCTGCATGCCCGTGAGGGCGGCACGACCCTGGAGGTCGACGAGGTCTTCCAGCATGTCATGAACTACACCCACTGGACTCCGAACCCGGCCCTGATGCACCGCTGCCTGGACGAGAGCAAGAACGCGGTTGAGAATCTGGTCGGCATCGGCTATGCGATGAAGGAAGCGAACTTCCGTTTCGAGACTCCGTTCTATCAGGAGAAGGGCGGCTTCCATCTGATCACCAACGCGCTGGAAGAGCGTGTCGAGCTCTGGAACAAGGCCCTTGAGGACGCAGGCGTTGAGGTTCTCTTCAACACCACGGCGACAGGCCTCCTGATGGACGGCGACAAGGCGGTCGGCGTCACGGCAAAGAAGGCCGACGGCACCAGCGTGACCGTCAATGCCAAGGCTGTGATCATCGCCTCCGGCGGCTACCTCGGCAACCGCGACCTGCAGGAGAAGTTCCTCAAGACCCGCAAGCTGAACGCGGCCGCTGGCGGCAACAGCCTCTGCACCGGCGACGGCATCATGATGGCCACCGACGCGGGCGCCGTCATGACCAAGACCTTCGGCTACTGCCCCTGCGAGTACGGCGGAACCAACTCCAAGGCTTCCCGTCCGGCCAAGCAGGATAAATACGATCAGAACTACGCATTCAAGTTCGGCCTGTACGGCAACCTGCTGGTCGACCAGGAAGGCAAGCGCTTCATCAACGAAGGCCTGCTCTGCGACTACCCGATGAGCTACGGCTCCGAGCAGATCGTCCTGAATGCCCCGTGGTACGGCATTGTGGACCAGGCCTATGTGGACGCCATGACAACCCAGGGCCTCTATGAGTACACCATCGCCAAGGGCGCAACGACAGATGCGGGCGTCTGGTTCATCGGCAACTACTTCAAGGGCCGCATCCTGGACAAGCTCCCCGAGGACATCGAGGAAGGCATCCGCGAAGGCTGGCTTGCCAAGGCCGACACCATCGAAGAGCTGGCCGAGGCCTTCGGTCTGACCGATCTGCCCGCCACCGTCGCCAAGTACAACGAGTACTGCGACAAGGGTGTGGACGAAGAGTTCGGTACCAATCCCTGGTATCTGAGCAAGGTCGAGAAGGGACCCTTCTATGCGGTTCAGTGCGAGCCCTCCGCCTGGAGCACCTTCGGCGGCATCCGCACCGATGACAGGCTGCGTGCCCTCAAGCCGGACAACACCCCGATGCAGGGTCTGTACGTCGTCGGCACCGACAACGGCTCGCTGTACTACAGCCCGTACTATGATGTCCCCGGCTTCTGCTACGGCCTCTGCGTCGACTCCGGCTACATCGCTGCCACCGAGGCTGTTGAGTACATCAAGTAAGAAAAGCACAGAAGAGAAGTCATCAATCTCCTGCGGGAAGCGGGTGTCCTGCACTCCGCTTCCCGCAGAAGCAATATAGTCAATCTTTTTTGGGCGGTAAGATGCACGACTCTCGTTTCAATCCAATATTTTGTGAAAGGATGGAATAGAAAAGGTGGAAAGATGGAGAAAGCCTCTGTCCGTTTTGCTGGTTCTGGTGATGTGCTTCAGCCTCATGCCCGTAGCCGCGTTTGCGGAGGAAGAAGCGGAAGCGACCACCGAAGACACAGCTTTTACGGAACAGGATGCCTCCTGTGAGGAAACAGAAGAGTTTTCTGAAGGGAATTACCCCCTCCCCATGGATGAGGATGCGGATCTGACAGCGGAGCCTGTCGAGACCGAGGAGTCTTTTGAGGAGCCACCAGATGAGGAGACCGTCTCCTATCCCGCTGATAAAGAAGATTCTTCTCCCGAATCTGAACTACCGACCGAAGAATCTGACACGGTCGACAATCCTCCGGAAGAGGATTCTCAGGAAACTGATGAATCTCCTGATAATGATGAAGAATATGACCCTGACGAGGAACCCGTCCAGGCAGCAGACATCACTCCGACTCTGGTAGATATTGTGGGTGAAGACAGTAACGGAACCATGACAGTATACGTTTCGGATTTTGACTTCTGTCAGCTTCCGATTACGTTCTATGTGACCCCTGGCAGCTATGAGTACAACTGGATTGAAACTCGACTGGAATACACAAACGGTACTGTACTGGATACCTATAATTGTGAGTATAAGAACGGGTCGTGGTCTTCTACCTATGATTATTCCATAGGCAAAAGTATCACACATCCGAGTGGCAACACATCGAAAACGCCACAGCGGATTACCCGCACATTCCCTGTCGGATACTCTGAAACACAATATAAACTGTATGTCCGTGGCGCAACAACAGGGAAATCTGTGAGCATGGGATTAAACTGGAACTCCGGTTGGAATTCCTGTACCATAAAAGTGATCGATAACCGGCCTTCCGTCAGTTCTATTCAGCTGGACAAAACGGAGCTGGAAATGAATATCAATGAAACCAGTCAGCTCTCCGTTTCTTACAGCCCTTCCAACGCAAAGAATCGAAGCTGTACGTGGTCATCCTTAGATTCCGGTATTGCCACAGTCAGCGCGGACGGCCTGGTTACCGCGGTCGGAGAAGGAACAACCACCATCACTGCAAAGTCCTATAACGGTAAAACTGCAAGCTGTGCGGTATCAGTAATAGATAATACGGTCAAGGTTGAAAAGATAGAGTTTGATCAGAACAGAATCGATATTTGTCAGTGGGATACTGCCAGATTGAACGTTATCTTCACACCGGAAAATGCGACCATCAAAACAGTCACATGGGTATCATCAGATCCATCCATAGCAACCGTTTCGGACGGAATTGTTACAGCCGTGGGTGCTGGCACGGCATTGATCACAGCGCAGTCATACAACGGCAAAACAGCAAGCTGCGAAGTATTTGTGACTCCGGATCCGAAGAAACTTTACGTAATCGACAAAACGAATTTCCCGAGCGATTCCTTTCGTAATATTGTTACAGGCTTTGACATAGATGGAAACAGCTATCTTGGAGATACAGAAATAGCTGCTGTAAAGACTTTGGACTGTAGCTCAAAAGGTATCAGCTCTTTGGTTGGAATTGAAGTTTTTACCTCCTTAACCGAGCTGAACTGCAGTAGTAACTATATAGAAAGTCTCGATGTCAGCAGTCTGACTTCTCTGACTACTCTTGACTGTAGCAGGATGAATGTTTGGCTAACAAGTCTCAATGTCAGCAATTTGACGTCTCTGACTACTCTTGACTGTCACTATAATAGCCTAAAAAGTCTCGATGTCAGCGACCTGACTTCTCTGACTGTTCTTGACTGCAACTATAATGAGTTCGCGAGCCTTGATGTCAGCAGCCTGACGTTTCTGACTGTTCTTGACTGCGGGCATAATAACCTTACAAGTCTCAATGTCAGCGGTCTGACATCTCTGATATCTCTAAAATGTGACAATAACAAACTGACCAGCCTTGATGTCAGCGGACTGACGTCTTTAACAACTCTCAACTGTTCGTCAAATAAACTGACCAGCCTTGATGCCAGCGGCCTGATGTCTCTAACAACTCTCAACTGCTCGTTAAACAGCCTGACCAGCCTTAACGTCAGCGGCCTGACATCTCTCACAACTCTCGATTGTAATCAGAATAAACTCACAAATCTTAATGTCAGTGATCTGATATCTCTGACGGCGCTTGATTGTTATCGTAATAGTCTTACAAGCCTTGATGTCGGTAGTTTGACCTTTTTGACGAGTCTCAATTGTGGAGAGAACTGCCTCACAGGCCTTGATGTCAGTAATCTATCGGCTTTGGGATCGCTGAACTGCACAAGCAATAAAATAAATACGTTATACGTGAATAATTGTCGAGAACTATGCGATTTAGCCTGTGCCTGGAACAATCTTAGCAGCTTGAATATTGGAGGCTGCCCGGAACTTATCAATGTTTATAGAAACGGAAATAGAACAACATCAACATATAATAGTCACAAGACGATAGAATACAAAATAACACAACCTGCGGATGGTTATACTAAAATAATTGCAGATCTGTATCTTGACGCCAGTACCCACGTTGTGACGGAGACCCTGTTTGCTATTACCACGCAGCCCAATAATTGTACGGTTCAGGATGGAAAGACCGCTGCGTTTCGTTGTAATGCGGTGGGCGACAACTTGACCTATCAGTGGCAGACATTACCGACCGGACAAACCTCGTGGCGAAATACTGATTTGGAAGGCAACAATTCAAATTTACTGAGCTTTACAGCCAAAGGCGTATACAACAATTGGAAATTTCGATGTGCTGTAAAGGACGGCAGCGAAAACAGCTTGACCACCAACGATGTAACTTTAACTGTGACGCCTAAGCCTGCCCGAGAAATCCACGTCGGAGAAACTCTGACTGCTGTTATCGGTTATGGTGGGGATACAGATAGCTTTGTTTTTGTTCCGGAAAAGACAGGGACCTATCTTTTTGCATCCAGAGGAGACAGAGACACCTGCGGCTCTCTTTGTGATGCCGACAGAAATGTTATCACAGATAACGATAACGATGGTGAAGGAAACAACTTCAAAATCAGATTCAAATTTACAGCCGGAGTGACTTATTATCTCGTGGCGAGATATAACGATGAGGAAACATCAGGAAGCTTTTCTGTTGAATTAATCTGCGCCCATGATATGACGGAACTGTGCAACGTGAAGGCTGCGACCTGCTCGGAGACAGGTTATACCGGCGATGAGGTATGTAGCATCTGCGGTGAGACGGTTAACAAAGGCACAGTGATTGCAAAGCTGGCGCATACGCCGGGAAAAGCAGTCCGCGAGAATGAGAAAGCCGCAACCTGTACAGCAGAGGGCAGTTACGATGAAGTTGTTTACTGCAAGGTTTGCCACGAAGAACTAAGCAGAGTAAAAAAGACAATAGAGAAGATACCTCACGAGAAAGAACTTGTCGGCGTAAAGGAGCCGACTGTGGCGGAAGAGGGCTATACCGGCGACTTGGTGTGTAAGTTTTGCGGCAAAGTATTTGAGCAGGGTACTGTGATTCCGGCTCTATGGTTCGAGATGCCTGAGGAACTGTCGCTGAATAAGAGTTATATCCTGATGACGCTGAACGGCAATCCGGATGAACTGACGACTACGCTCAAAGATGAAGCGCTCCGTCACCGTGTACGCTGGACCACCGACAGCGGGAAGAACAATGTTATTTCAGTTATGAACGGCATTGTTACCGCAGAAGGTCCCGGTATGGACTATGTTGTTGCGACGCTGTCGAACGGAGAGGAAAGCATCAGTGCCCAATGCCGTGTGGACGTGCTGAACGAAGAAAAGCAGAGAGGAACTCAAATAACAGCCAGTCTGCCTGTGACAAAGCTTACCACAGAGCTCCTGAAGACAGACTATGCCCGCATCCCGGTGGTACTGATTCTGAAGCAGAACAATATGAATCCTGCCGATGTGAAGCTTTCAGACGGAAAGGTTCTGGAAGATACCGGCGTGATGATTGACGAAGCGACATTTATCGGCGGAGGGAAAGCGGATATCCGAAAGGCTTTCGGCCTGCGGGTAGCTGACGACAGAACGCTGGAACTGGTTCCAATCATCAACGTGAAGGATAAAGCAGCGGTCAAAGCAGTAGCCGGAAGCTACAAATCCGCCATTCACCTGGTACTGAGTGACGGTACGGAGACAGACACCGCGGAAGTCACCGTAACTGTAAAGAAATCACAGCCGAAGCTGACGGTAAAAGCGGTGACGGTGAACGGCTTTATCTCCGGCCAGACCGTCCCGGTGGAGATCACCGGCGGAACCGTGCGTTTCATCCCGGCACAGGATCTGGGTTTTGCGACGCTGAATTCGGATCTGACTGTCACGGTGAAGAATGGCGTTACACAGAGCGGCTCAAAGACAGTAACCCTGAATAATGTGGAGCTCGAGGACTGGGCAGTCCCGACAACACTGAAGATCACGGTAAAGAACCAGTACAAGGCTCCGAAGATTACCCTGAAACCGACAACGGTTACAGTGAACAAAGCCCATTCCGACGTAGCAGCGGCTGAAGCGGCTGTAACACCGTTGGAAGGAATGAATCATGTGATCAGCGCATCGGGAGTTTCCGGATTGAACGCATGGTATGACAGGAACACTGAGTGCGTCATGGTCAGCGCCGGGAGCGCCACCGCAGGAAAGACAGCGTATAAGGTACCGGTAAAAGCGGACGGAAAACCAGTCGCGTACCTGAATGTAAAGGTCGTGGACGGTACTCCCAGCATCACAACCAAGGTTACAGGCACCATCAATCCGAATCTGAAAAACAGTCCTGCGATTATTACCGTAACGGGAAAGAATTATAACGCAGCGGCTGGGACATACACAGTAACGATTCAGCAGAATGGCAGCGATGTGGATCCTGAGCTCTTCCAAACTCCACAGAAGGGGAATATGATCTATGTCACAGCAGGAACAAAGACTCCTGCGGACGGAAAGTATACCGCTATCGTGAGCTGTGCTGAGGCAGGAGCGGCAAAGGCTGTGACCCTCACCGTGAAGACAGCGAAGGCTCCGGCGATGACCGCGACCCTGAAGGCAGCCGGAAGCATTGACATTCTGCGGGGTACCGGGCAGATCACTGTGACACCTACCATCAAAAACAAATATGACTATGATGAGAGCAAGCTGGGGCTGAAACTGCCGAAAGGGCTGACTTGGGAGTATAAGAACGGCAAGTTCATTGTTACGGCGATACCGGGAGAAAATATCAACCCGGCCACGAAGACGGCAACCCTGACACTTAACGGGACCGCCATCTCGAAGCCCGTGACACTGACGCTGAAACAGGGTAAGGCAACGGTCAACCAGAGTACAAAAGAGATCACGCTCTCGAAGAACGACCGGTTTGACCGCCAGAGCGTGATCCTGAGCCTCTCAGACAGCACATTGTATGATATCGGTAACGCCAGAGTGACGATGACAGACAGCAGCGGATATCTGATTCCGATACCGCTTGGCAACGGTGAGTACGCCATCGGCTATATGGATAACAAGCTCCCGGCGAATGTGCGCAGCGGCAAATTGAAGAGCACAACTGTGAAGTTTAACGTCTACCTCCAGGGCAACGGCGGAAACAAGGCTAATGCAACGCTGAGTGTGAAGGTGAATTTCGGATAAAGCACCGGACAGAATACATTCTCTGTGAACCGGAAGGGAAGAATATGAAGTACGATTTTACCTCCATACCCGACCGCCACGGGAAGGACGCCCTGGCGGTGGACGGTCTCGGCAGGCGACCGAACATGGCCCCCGACGCGCCTGAAGAGGGCTTCGACGCGATTCCGATGTGGGTTGCGGATATGAGCTTTGCCACGGCGCCCTCTGTCATCCGGGCCCTGGAAGAGCGGATACGGCATCCGCTGTTCGGATACTACACTCCGACGGAGGAGTATTATAACGCCATCATCCGCTGGCAGGAGACAGGCCATGGCATCACGGGTCTCAGGAAGGAGCAGATCGGGTATCAGAACGGTGTGTTGGGCGGAGTGGTCAGCGCCCTCAACGTGATGTGCTCCCGCGGAGACAGCGTCCTGGTTCACAGCCCGACCTATATCGGCTTTACCGGGGTGCTGAACAACAATGGATACCGGATCGTCCACAGCCCTCTTGTCCGGGATGAAAAGGGTGTCTGGCGCATGGATTATGAGGACATGGAGCGCAGGCTTCAGGAAAACCGAATCCATGCGGCGATCTTCTGTTCCCCGCACAACCCCTGTGGTCGGGTGTGGGAACGGGAGGAGCTGGAACAGGCCTTTGCATTGTTCAGAAAGTACGATGTCGGGGTGATCAGCGATGAGATCTGGTCGGATATCCTGCTCTCCGGTCATACACACATCCCGTCGCAGACAGTCAGCAAGGATGCGGCCGAGCGGACGGTGGCTCTCTATGCGCCTTCCAAAACCTTCAACCTCGCGGGCCTGATCGGCAGCTATCACATCATCCGGAATGACAGGCTTCGCAGCCGGGTGGAAAAAGAATCCTCCCTCTGTCACTATAACGACATGAACGTCCTGTCCATGCATGCGCTGATCGGAGCCTATAGTGAAGAGGGGCGGGAATGGGCAGACGAGCTGTGCCGGGTCCTGACCGAAAACGTACACTATGCGGTGGACTATATCCGGACGCATTTCAGGGGCGTCACCGTCTTTGAGCCGGAGGGAACCTACATGCTGTTCCTGGACTGCGAAGCATGGTGCAGAGAGCACGGCTGTACTCTTGAGGAACTGGAAAAAAGGGCCTGGAGGGTGGGAGTCGCATGGCAGGACGGTGCGATGTTCAACGGCGCATTCTGTGTCAGAATGAATCTTGCCCTGCCGATGAGCCGGCTGAAGGAGGCCATGGACCGACTGAACCGCTTTGTATTCTGAGGAGATGTTCGTTACGATGACGTCCTTGACCTCGGCAGTATCCTTCCCGTTGCCGGGCGAGTTTGGGACTTTCACCCTTCAGATCGTGCGCCCGCCGGGTACACAACAGGTCCGCTTCCCGCGACAGGGAAGCGGACCTGTTTTGATCCGATTACTTGTAAGTCTTACCACTCCAGACGGAAACCGCCCAGCAGCGGCGATGCCGTCCGGATGAGATCCTTCAGCCACCAGCCGTAGGCATAGCCCTCCGCACAGCGGAAGAAAGGCTGGTACCCCGGCATTGCCTCCAGCTCCGCACGCCGCCGGTGCATGCTTCCGTCCCAGAAGGACTTCATCGCCTCATAGAAAAAATCTGCCGCCAGCTCCTTCTCCTTCGCGTTCAGAGGGTTACGCTCCGTCATGTACCTGATGTTCTCCTCCGAGTAGCTCCGCAGGTTCCCCTCCTGCCATTCTGTGAAGCCCAGCAGCACCGGGTCGGTCTGTCCCGTCTCCGCTGCCCAGGCATCCACGTCCACACGGCAGGGCGTGAAGCGCAGGCCGTCCTGCGTCAGGTCCAGCATGCTGTAGCCTGTCGGATAGCCGAGCAGGTATTCCGTCAGGAGCTCCGTCAGCCCCTTCTCCTGATAGACAGCCTGCGTGTGCATATGGCCGCTCAGATAGAGAGGGACGCCGTAGCTGCGGAGCAGGTCGGCAAAGCGCTCGCCGTTTTCGACATAGTACCCGATGCCCTCCGGATTGCGGCTGATCTCGGGGAGGAGATTGTAGTGCCCGGCACACAGCACGTGCAGTCCGTTCTCAGCGGCTTCCTTCAGCAGCGCTTCCGTCCAGCGGAGTGTGGTCTCGCTGAAGAAGGCGGTGTTGTTCTCACGCCGGGGCGCATCCGGAAGATCGATCACCGCATGGTTATAGCCCCCGGTGTCCATCATGAGGATCATCAGGTCCCGGTAACGGACGCAGTAGCTGAGCGAGGCCGTATCCCGGCTGTACGCCTCCCGGTAGCCGAACTCTGCATAGAGCCGGGCGAATTCCTGCTGCCCGATGGGGTCCAGGTCGTGGTTCCCCGGCAGGACACAGACGGTCAGGCCGTCTTCTTCCGCCCGCTGAAGGATCTCAGTCAGGGCTCTGTGCCGATATTCCCGGCCGCCGTTGACCAGGTCTCCCGTGAGCAGCATAAGCTCAGCCCCGCGCTGTGAAGCGTCCCAAAGCAGCGCCTCCGCGAGCTCTGGGCTGTAGAGGACCTGCGAAAGCTCGCCGCTTCGGTCTGTGTTGTCCGGATTCAGATGGAGGTCGGAGCCGACCGCGATCCGCAGCCGCTCCGCCGTCGGGGAGGGCAGCAGGGTGGCAGACTCCGCCGCAGAGGGGGCTGCCGCCGGGGCGGGATCGGACATCGCAGTCGTCGGATCGAATCCCGATGCTGCGGCGTCAGAAGAGAATGCAGAAGTCGCTACAGCAGAAGCCGACACGGCAGCCGTATAAGCGGAAGCAGATACCGCAGGAGCGGGATCCGCAGAGACGCTGCTCCGGTTCCCGTCCAGGCCTGTCAGCAGCGGGATCAGCGCACAGCAGAGCAGCAGCACGCAGATGGCAACGAGCTGCGTTCTGTCAGCGATTCTTTTTTCTGGAAATCTTTTCATAGGTCAAGACCACGGTCCGGGATCGTCCGGCAGAACGCTTCAGGAAAGCCTCAGGGCTGTGAGGCCGCCGGTCTGCCGGGGGTTCTTTGATGCTTCGAAAGAATGATACCACAGGCGGGGGGATTTTTCTACAGGCGGGGGATAAAAAGCTTAAAAACCCGAAATAGTACTGTGCTTTGAAAACAGGTCTTCAAAAAGCCTCTCCCCTCACAGGCAGAACCCGCAAAAAAGAGGCTGCCCACGGAAGGCAGCCCCTGAGATAACTGCGCGCGATCTGCGGTCGGCTTCTTCAGCTCCGACCTGAGGATGCGTCTGTTTTTTCTTACTTTGCGGCGACGATCTTCGCGGCACGGCGACCGAAGGTCATGGTGCGGCCGCAGGCGAGGCCGGTGAAGAGGTTGGGGTAGTTGTTGGCAAAGAAGCCGCCGGTGCAGTCGCCGGTGGCGTAGAGACCCTCGATGACGGAGCCGTCCTCGCGGATAACCTGCATGTCGGTGTTGATGCGGCAGCCGTCCAGCGTGGTCAGGTGCCAGGCTCCGGTGCGGATGCCGTAGAAGGGGGCGGTGTCAACCGGGGTCATGCGGTGGGCGCTCTTGCCGTAATCCTCGTCCACACCCTTGGCGCAGAGCTCGTTGTAGCGCTCGACGGTCTTGACAAACTCGTCGGCGGGGATGTTCAGCTTCTCAGCCAGCTCTTCGAGCGTGTCGGCCTTCTGCAGATAGCCCAGTGCGAGGTGCGAGTTCTCACCCTCGGTCATGTCCTTCCAGCAGACGTCGTAGGGACGGTTGCTCTCTGCACCGTTCGGGAAGGGGAACAGACGGCAGCAGCCAACCTCGTCAAACTGCTCGCAGTACTGCTTGTTGTTGGCGTCGAAGATATCGCAGTAGGTGTGCCAGGGCTGCATGCACATGCTGTGCAGCATGAACTCATAGGGGCCGGACTCGTTGCAGAAGCGCTTGCCCTCGAGATTGACCTTGAGGAAGGGCTGCTCGCCGAACCAGTACCACTTGCCGTTGGTCTTGTAGCCGGCGGTCTCGGTCGGCAGGCAGGAGCAGCGGTTGAACATCATGGAGGCGTGGCAGGGGTCCATCAGGCCGCCTGCCCAGAGCATCGCCTTGATGCCCGCGCCGTCGGACTTGGAGCCCATCGGGACGTTGATCTTCATCTTCATGGTCTGGGGCTGGAGGGCCAGCATCATCTCGCTGTTGCTGGCATAGCCGCCGGTCGCCATGATGACGCCCTTGGAGGCGTTGATCCGGATATAATGCTGATCCACCATATCCTGCGCGATAATGCCGGTGACCTTGCCGCTGTCATCCTGCACCAGCTTCACAAGGCAGGTGTTGCAGCGGATCTCGCCGCCGTGCCCCTCGACGAATGCCTGCATATCGGTGTTGAGGGAGACGTCGTCGGGTTTGTCGGCGGTGGGATGGGGGCTGTGGCCGGTGGCATAGGCCTTGTCGCGCTCGGGATGATTGAGATCGCCGACGCCGCCTTCCAGGCTCATGAACCAGTGGCCAGTCTCTTCGAGATGGGCGGTCAGCCAGTCGACCAGCTCGCCGGAATTGTCAATCCAGACCTTGACCAGGTCGCTGTCGACGTAGCCGCTGGCATAGCGGACGATGTCCTGCAGAGCCTCGATCTTGTCGATCTTAAACTCGGGATACTGCTCGAAGCTCTCAAGCTGCAGCTTGGAGTTGATGGCACCGATGTCTTCCTTGATCTTGGTGGGTGCCTCGGCCTTCTCGACGACCAGGACCTTTGCGCCCTCTTCGGAGGCGGTCATGGCTGCAATCCATCCGCCGGTACCGCAGCCGACGACCAGGACCTCGGTCTCGAGCTCTTCGGTGATATCGCTGTCGGCGATCTCGGGGGCCTCGCCCAGCCAGTCGGACGGGGCTTCGGACTTCTCGGTCAGGGTGACGGCCTCACCGCTCGCCTGCTCGATGCAGGCTGCGGCCGCCTTGCGGATCGCGTCGCTGGTGACGGATGCGCCGGTAACGGCGTCCACATCCGCGCCCTGGGCTGCGAGGATCGCATCCTGCATCTTCTCGCCGATCTCGGCGCCGATGCCCTTGGTCTCGCCGGAGACATCGATGACGACGTCGGTGATGCTGTTGGCATCGAAGGTCATCGTGACCTTGACGTCACTGGCGATGCCCTTTGCGGAGGCACTGTACGTGCCGGGCTTGTAAATCCCGCTCTCATCGGCGAATGCCGCAACACCGGCTACGGAGGAGAGCGCGACGGCGGCGGAGCCGGCCAGCGCACCCTTCAGAAAGTCGCGACGGGAAAGATCTCTCATGGGAATCAGTCTCCTTTATAAGATATTTGTCTTTCAGGACGGTTCCATTATACGGGTACGGGTAAGTCTCATGTCAAGCGGGGATTTTGACAGGAAAACACCGGATCACTCTTGCGCGCAGCGGCGATTTTCGGTATAATCCTGCCGAGGGACAGGGAAGAAAAACGCAATGACGCTGGATCTGACTGCCGGAGGAAACAGGAAATGAAGCAGTACCGAATCGGGGACTTCGCCCGATACCTGGGGGTAACCCCCGACTTGCTCAAGCACTATGAGGATCTGGGGATTATCCGGCCGAAACGCAGTGAAAGCGGATACCGGTACTATCCCTTTCAGACCACGATGCTGCTGATCGAATGTATCCGCCTGCGCAACTATGGGATGACGCTCCGGGAGATCCGGGAGATCCTGACGCTCCACAGCGAGGAGGACGGTCAGGTAGCGCTTCGCCTGGAGGAGAACGTCAGCCATCTGCGGGATGAGATGCTCCTGGACGAGGCGCTGATGGAGGAATACAGGCGGTTTCGGGAATGGAAAGAGCCGCTTCAGGACCGGGACCAGGACTGGGATATCCGCTGGGGCCGCCCGATGTGTTTCCTGCCCCACACGGACAGGGACGACTTCCTGCACGACGGGAGAATCTATGAACTGGTGAAGGACTGGATGAGCTTTATTCCGATTGTAAAGTCCTGTATGCGGGTGGAGCAGAGCGGGCAGGTCACATGGGGCTTTGTGGTGCAGGAATCCGATCTGCAGCGGCTCAGAATCCCGGTCAACGGGGTGGTGGAGAGAATCCCGCCGAGCAAGGTCTTCTATTATAAGTTTCGCGGTGAACTGATCCGGCTGCCGGAGGAACATGCGGACAGCCGCAGCCATCCGGCGTTCCGGCAGCTCCGGGCACTGAATCTGGAGCCGGCCGGGACGTACTACCGGACGACGCTGATGCCGGCGGACTGGCAGCGGGATATCATCTACCAGTACGGCTATTACGCCGTTCCGATCCGGGTCTGACGGAGCGCGGCCGACCGGAGACAGCGCCGGAAACCCGGACCGGATGAAAATCACAGACATCAAAGACAGAAATAAAAGCTGAGACCGTTGGGCGGGATGCCGGCACGGTCTCAGCTTTTATCAGGGTCCTGTGTTTTATTCGGCTGCGCAGTGGCAGGCAACCGTATGCCCGGGGGACAGCTCCCTCGTCTCGGGACAGATCTGCCTGCAGCGCTCCGTTGCCCGGGGGCAGCGGGTGTGGAAGGGGCAGCCGGAGGGCGGCGAGAGCGGTGAGGGGAGCTCTCCGTCCAGCACGATGCGGGAGCGGTGCGTTCTGGGGTCGGGCGTCGGCACGGCGCTGAGCAGCACCTGCGTATACGGGTGCAGCGGATGGCTGAAGAGCTCGTCGGTGGGCGCCTCCTCGACGAGCCGGCCGAGGTACATGACCCCGACGCGGTCGGCCATGTAGCGGACCACGGACATGTCGTGCGAGATGAAGAGATAGCAGAGGTTGTGCTCCCGCTGCAGCTCCAGCAGCAGCCGGATGATCTGCGAGCGGACGGACACGTCCAGGGCCGAGACCGGCTCGTCGCAGACGACCAGCTCCGGCTCGGTCAGCAGTGCGCGGGCAATGCCCACCCGCTGGCGCTGGCCGCCCGACAGCTCGTGGGGATAGCGGTAGAAGTGCTCCGGAAGCAGCCCCACATCCGACAGAATGTTCAGCGAAAGCTCCATGCGCTCTTTTTTTGTGCCCTTTTTCTGGATCGCGAGCGTCTCGGTCAGAATATCTCCGATGTGCATCCGCCCGTCCAGCGAGCTGTACGGATCCTGAAAGACCATCTGCATCTTCGGGCGCAGGGGGCGGAGCTGCCTGGCGGAGAGGGAGGTGATGTCCCGTCCGTCCAGAAGGATCCTCCCCCCGGCGGGCTCCAGAAGCCGGATCAGGGTGCGGCCGAGGGTGGACTTACCGCAGCCGGTCTCTCCGACCAGCCCGTAGGTCTCCCCTCGGCAGAGCGTGAGCGACACGTCGTCCACGGCCTTCACCGAGGCGACGGTCCGGCCGGCAACGCCCTTGACCGGGAAACAGGTGCTGAGGTGCTCGGCCTGCAGGATGGGCAGGGCTTTCGCGCCAGCGGCGGCTCCCGCATCCGGGGCGGGCTGCGGCACGGAGTTTATGTCGGTGTGATGATCCATCGCTTCACCTCCGCCCTTCGGCTTCCGCTGCGCGGAAGCAGCGCACCTTCTGTCCGGTGGGCATCTCTGTGAGCTCCGGCATGCGCCGGCTGCATACCGGAAGGGCGCAGGGACAGCGCGGACAGAAGCGGCAGCCCTGCGGGATCTGGCTGAGCAGAGGGACGGTCCCCTCAATCTGATACAGCTCCTCCCGGCCGTCCGCGCCGACAGAGGGAATGCTCTTCAGCAGCCCGCGGGTGTAGGGGTGTAGCGGATGCTCAAACAGGCTGCAGACGTCCGCCTCCTCGACAACCTGGCCGAGATACATGACGATCACACGGCTGCAGGTCTCGGCGACGACGGAGAGGTCGTGGGTGATCAGGATGACGGCCATGTCCAGCTTCCGGTTCAGGTCGACGATCAGATCGAGGATCTGGGACTGGATGGTGACGTCCAGCGCGGTGGTCGGCTCGTCGGCGATCAGCAGCTTCGGCCGGCAGGAGAGGGCACAGGCGATCATGACGCGCTGGCGTTGCCCGCCTGAGAGCTCGTGCGGATACTGGTCGATCCGCTTCTCCGGGTCCGGGATGCCGACCAGCCGCAGCATCTCGACGGCTTTCCCGCGGGCGGCGCTGCGGGAGAGCCGCTGATGAATGCGAATGACCTCCATGATCTGGTCTCCGCAGGTGAAGACGGGGTTCAGCGAGCTGAGGCTGTCCTGAAAGACCATGGCGATCCTGCCGCCGCGCACGGCCTGCATCTGCTTCTCCGGGAGGGCGAGCAGGTTCTGCCCCTCAAAGAGCACCTCGCCCTCGTAGGAGGCCAGCCGCTTTTCGTCGTAGAGGCGCATGACGGACTGGCTGGTGACGGATTTTCCGCAGCCGGATTCGCCGACGAGACCGAGAATCTCGCCGCGCTCCACATGGAACGACACGCCCTGGATGGCGGTCATTCTGCCGCGCTCTGTACGGAACGTGGTGGTAAGGTTATTCACTTCAAGAATATGTTCTGACATGTTCCTGATCCCCGTTTGCGGTTTTCCGGCTTCCGCCCCGGTTCAGCCCGGGACGGTGTCTGTGCTCAGGCCTCGGTCTCTGTCTCAGTTGGTGTGCGGGTCCAGAATGTCCCGGAGCCCGTCACCGAAGACGTTGGTACCCATGACGGCGAGCGCCGTCGCGAGGCCCGGATAGACCACCATCCACCAGGCCTTGGTGATGACCTCGCGGCCCTCGGCGAGGATGTTACCCCAGCTGGGCTGCGGAGCGGGCACCCCGACACCCAGAAAGCTCAGCCCGGCCTCGGTGATGATGGAGTTGGCGAAGTAGTAGGAGGCCTGCACGACGACGGCCGAAAAGATATTCGGCGCGATGTGCCGCCAGATGATGCGGGTGGCGGAGGCCCCCTGCGAGCGCAGCGCCTCGATATAGGTCTGCTCCTTGACGACGAGGGCGGCGGAGCGCGAGACCCTGGCCATACGCGGGGTATAGACAATGCTGAGGGCGAGGATGACGTTGGGGATCCCGGGCCCGAAGACCGCCATCAGGGCGATGGCCAGCAGGGTGGAGGGAATGGCGCTCAGACCGTCGCAGATCCGCATCAGGACGTTGTCCAGGGACTTATAGTAACAGGCGTAGAGACCCGCCGTCATGCCGAGCAGCATGGAGCAGAGCCCGACGCTGAGACCCACCGTCATCGAGACCCGGGCGCCGTAGATGATGCGGCTGAGCAGGTCGCGGCCCAGCTTGTCCGCCCCGAGGACATAGCCTTCGCCCGGTTTGGCAAAGCGGTGGGACACGGTCTGGGCGAGGGGATCCGCCGGCGCGAGCAGCGGGGCGAAAACCGCGACACACAGCATCAGCAGCACGATCAGGCTGCCGAAGACCGCCTGGCGGTTTCGGAAGAACCTGCGGATATTCAGACGGCGCTGTTCCCGCCGGAGCTCCCGGCGTACGGAAGAGAGATCTGTCATCTGCGTCACCTCGCCTCAGTTCAGCCGCACCCGCGGGTCGACGAGCGCGTAGAGTATGTCCAGAACCAGCGTGCACAGGACGTTCAGCAGCGAGACCATCAGCACCACCGCCTGTACGACCTCGTAGTCCCGGCGCATGACGGCGTTGAGGGTCAGCTTGCCGATGCCGGGCAGGTTGAAGATCGCCTCGGTCACGGCGGCGCCGCCCAGGCAGGAGATGAACGAGAGCCCCACCACGGTCAGGATACCGATCAGGGCGTTCTTCATCGCGTGCTTCAGAAACATGCGGGTCCTGGAGACGCCCTTGGCCTTGGCCATGCGCATGTAGTCGGCGTCGAGGATCTCCAGCATGGCGGAGCGCGTCATGCGGATGATCAGGCCCATCTCGATAAAGCCGAGGGCGATGCCGGGCAGCAGCATATAGCGGAAGTGCTGGACCCAGCCGACGTCTGCGATCTCCTTATATCCGGAGGAGGGGAGCCAGCGCAGCTTCACCGAGAAGAGAAGCACCAGCCCGAGGCCCATCAGAAAGCTGGGCATCGACACGCCTACGGTGGAGAAGGCCGAGATCAGCCGGTCGCTGACTCCGCCCCGGCGGATGGCCGCCGTCATACCGAGGGGAACCCCCACCAGGGTCGCGAAGCCGACCGCGACCAGAGTCTGCTGAAGCGTCGGCAACATGTGGGAGCCGAGGATCTCCAGCATGCTGCCATCCATGAAGTAGCTCTTTCCCCAGTCGCCCCGAAACAGCCCGCCGACCCAGTGCAGATACTGCATGACCAGAGGCTCGTTGAAGCCGAGCTCCTCCCGCAGGGCGTCGATCTGTTCCTGGGTGGCCTGCTCGCCCAGCATGGCGGCGGCGGGGTCGCCGGGTACGAGGTGGATCAGCATGAAGATGGCCAGCGAGACCACAAAGAGGACGGGGATCAGCGACAGGAGCCGCCGGAATATGTACTTATGCATGCAAAAAACGGCTCCTTTCGCAGAGATTGCGAACGGCGGGAGATACCCGGACAATATATCATAATTCCGGACCCGTATCAAGACGCAATCCCGCTCCGGAAGGGGCGGGATTGCGGAAAAAGGGTACCGGATCAGCCGTTTACCGGATGGGCGTCGATCCAGACCAGGCGTTCCTTGATGAAGGCGCCGGTGATGTCGCTGCGGCAGACACCGCTGAGCTGGGTGGTGCCGAACTTCACGACGGGGACGGCCTCCTCATACATGTAGGCCTGAAGCGCCTCCCAGGTCTGACGGGCCTCGTCCAGGTCGGTTCCGGAGGTGATAGCGGAGAGATCGGAGGCGATCCGCTCGTCGGTGCACCAGCCGGCCCAGGTGGAGGAGAGGAAGAGGTTCATATTCGGCAGGACCTTCGGTCCGAAGTTGGTGATAAACGCGTCCCAGGACTCCGGATGGTTGTTGCGCACATCGCTGTAGGACGAGGCGTCATAGGCGACAAGCTCGCACTGGACGCCGATCCCGCGGAGCTCCTCCTGGATCACCTGTGCCTGGGCATAGAAGTCCGAGATGTCGGTGCGGACGAGGATGCGGAACACGTCGCTGTCCGTCCAGCCCGCCTCGTCAAAGAGCGCACGGGCGGCCTCCGGGTCGTTGCGGTTGTAGTATTCGGAGCCGGCGTCGGTGTACCAGTTGGCGGAGCTCTCGAACATGTAGGACGAATACAGCTTGTAGAGGTCGGGGTTGCCGTAGGAGGCGTACATCAGATCCTCGCAGTTGACGACGGCCTGGACAGCCTGCCGGACCAGGGGATTGGCGGCGACGCCCTGCGCCTTGTTGAAGATCAGCATGGGGAGCTCCGCCTCGTCGGAGAAGATCGTGAAATCGCTGTCGTCGACAAAGGTGTCGTAGTCGTCGCCGTTCAGGCGGTCGGCGATGTCAAACTCGCCGGTCTGGATGCCGGAGACGACCGTGGTGTTGTCACCGGGGAAGTAGAAGTTGACCTCGTCGTACCAGGCGGTCTTGTATCCGCCCCAGCCGGAGTAGTCCCCTTCGGTGCCGTAGGGCTGATAGCCGTCGAAGGCCTTCAGGCGGATATAGCGGTCGGCCTTCCACTCGTCAAAGGCATAGGGTCCGGTCCCGATGTATTCCTTCACAGGCTCGTTCCCGGCTGCCTCCACGACGGAGGCGGGCATCACGACGCCCTGCTGGCCGAGGCCGGCGATCATTTCGTTCAGATAGAGGGTGCCGGTCTCCATGCGGATCTCGACGGTATAGTCGTCCACCTTTGTGAAGTGGGCGCCCCCCACGAGGGAGTTGGCGTTGCCGGCGTTATCGATCCAGCGGTTCATGGAGGCGACGACGTCGTCGGCCTTCATCTCGTCACCGTTGTGGAAGAGAATACCGTGTCTCAGATGATAGGTATAGACCCGGTTGCTGTCGCTGATCTCCCAGCTCTCAGCCAGCTCGGGGATCACCTGGCTGTCACCGTTGAAGGCGACGAGCTTCTCGAACACGGAACCGAAGACGACCTCGGAGGCCATGTCCATGGTGCTGATTGCGACGTCGAGATGCTCCGGCTGCCCGTCCAGGGCGATGTTCAGGACGGCGGCATCCTCGGCTCCGGCCGCGGGACCGAGAGCGGTCAGCACCGTCAGGCAGAGGGTGAGAACCAGGGCGATACTCAGGATTCTTCTCATTTGCTGTTCCTCCTTGCTTTTATCCGCGCACCGATCTCCCGGCGCGGCGGTCCAGTATGACTCCGTCCCGAAGGACGGGCTTCCCACCGATCAGGACCCATTCGATCCCCGACGGCGGGGCGAGAGGCTCGGAAAAGGTGGCGTTGTCCTGTATCCGTTCAGGGTCAAAGATGAGCACGTCCGCATCGGCCCCGGCCGAGAGCCTGCCCTTTCGGGTGAGGCCCAGCTGCCAGGCTGGCAGCGCCGTCATGCGGCGGATAGCGTCGTCCATGCTGAGCACGCCGCCGCATACGTAGCGGGACAGCACCCTGGGGAAGGTTCCGCAGGCCCGCGGATGGCCCTGCCCCCGGTCCAGCGTGGCGTCGCTCGCGACCATGACGGCCTCGTGGCGGTAGGCCAGATCCACATCCGCCTGGCGCATCACATGGCAGACAGTCATGCAGTCCGGATGCTCTGCCCGTACCCTGCGGAAGAGCGCCTCGGTACAGGGCTGCCCGGCATAGGACTCCATGCACAGCTCCAGCACGTCATAGCCGCAGCCGTAGCGCTCCAGCCAGCCCTCGTCGTAGGTGGTCGAGCCGAGGGAGGTGGAAAAGGCATCGTAGGGATAGCAGTCGCAGCAGATGTCCGGGCGGTCCCGGCGGTATCCGTCCACCAGGCGGAGGAAGGCCTCCATCTGGCCGAAGCCGGCCATGCTGCCGATGTGAGAGATCTGGATCGGCACGTCCAGCCGGAGCCCCGCGTCCAGATATTCCCTGGCGGCTGCAAAGACCTGGGCCGCATCGTCCCGGATATGGGCGGAGATCAGCTTCTGTTGCTTCCGGCAGGGCCCGGCCGTCTCCGTAAGCTCGCGGGCGTCCATCCCGGGCTCGTAACGGATGCCGAAGGAGACCCCGAGGCAGCCGCGCTGCAGCGCTTCTTCGATCCCGGCGGTCATCCGGCTGCGCTGTTCCGGGGTGGCGGGCGCATACCGGTCGGTGCAGCCTGCCGCGTGGCGGAACCAGCCGTGGCCGGCCAGCATGGCGACGTTGACCGGCGCGCCGTCCCGATCCACCAGGTCCAGATAATCCGCCGGATGGTACTTGTTCTCACCGCAGTTTCCCGCGACGGCGGTAGTGACGCCCATGTGCAGCATGCATGCGAAGACCGAGCGCTCGTCAAAGGCTTCGAGATGCCCGGCGTCGTCCACGGGATCCTCGTGCATGTGGATATCGATCAGGCCGGGGCAGACGATCTTTCCCGAGGCGTCGATGACGGTGTCCGCACGCTCGGCCGGGTCGGAGATCCGGCCTCCGTCAATCCAGACGTCCCGGACAGCATGTACGCCGGAGGCCGGATCGATCACGGTTCCGTTCTGAATCAAGAGCTTCATGGAGGTACCCTGCTTCATTATAGAATGGCGGTATTGTATCAGAACTGTTTTGCAAATACAATTGTAGAATTTGCTGAAAACATTGTAAAAAGTGCTGTTTATATGTTAATGATTTAACGAAAAAGTCTCAAAAAATGTTCTGTACGGGGGCAAAACGGCATATTTTTGTACATAAGTAACATATACAGTTCCAAAATATGATGCTATAATACATGCATACTCCAAATTATGGAAGGAATGAACAAAATGGCAACGAAAAAGACTGCCGAAACCAAACCCGCAGAGACAAAAACCGCTCCCGCAGCGAAGAATACTGCAGTAGAGAAGCCCGTCGAGAAGAAGACCGCGGCCAAGAAGCCGGTCGCCGAGAAGAAGGCTCCTGCAGCAAAGAAGCCCGCAGCCGCAAAGAAGGCTGAGATGATCATCCAGTCCCCCTTCGGCGGCGAGATCACGGCCGAAGACATCTTCGCGAAGGTCGGCAAGGCTGACAAGATCTACGTGAGAGTCGATCAGAACAAGGCGTACTGGGTGCGCGGCGAAGAGACCGGCGACGTCGATCTCTGGTAAGCTGAAAAGAGCTTATGCGAGACCGGAACGGGTGTAACCTTAAAGGTGACGCCCGGATCAGGTTAAGAGGAAAGGCATGGCGACTGAGCCATGCCTTTCCTCTTAACAATATCTGGGGCTGTCCCGATCTGGGGCTGTCCCCATCTCGGTCTCGCTGGACGGAAGGGGAGAGAAGCATAAAAGCGGTACTGTTTGATATGGACGGCGTGATCTTCGACTCCGAGCGGCTGTATATCGAGTGCTGTGAGGAAGCGGCGGAGGCGCTGGGGATGGAAAGAATCACAGAGGCCTGTTACCGCTGTATCGGCGTGACGGTGGACGTCACGGTGCGGATCCTGAACGAAGCCTACGGGGATGCGGAGCTGGTCAGGGAATTCCGGAGGAGAGCGGGTGCTCTCTTTGCGGAAAAATACAGGGCCGGCCTGCTGCAGATGAAGCCCGGCGTCACCGAGCTTCTTGGCTGTCTGAAGGAGAGAGGCATCAGGACGGCTGTTGCGTCCTCGACCGCGACGGAGATCGTGGAGCGGGAGCTCACGGACGCGGGGATCCGGGACGGTTTTGCCGTCGTGGTCGGCGGCGATCAGGCCGGCAGAAGCAAGCCGAATCCGGATATCTTTCTGAAGGCGGCGGAGCTGCTGGGAGTATCCCCGTCGGACTGCGTGGTGATCGAGGACTCCTTCAACGGGATCCGCGCGGCAAAGGCGGCAGGGATGACGGCGGTGATGGTGCCGGACCTGCTGCAGCCGGATGAAGAGATCCGGGCTCTGGCCGATACGGTCGCAGAGTCGCTCCTGCAGGTAGCAGAGTTGGTCCGAGGCGGGATGCCCGACAGATGAAACACGGCCGCCGCAGCATACGCGGCAGCCGTTATCTCAAATTCTTCTCCAGCAGGACCAGCTGCACGTCGGGGATGCCGTTGAACACGGTGGGGACGACGGCGACCTCGCGGTAGCCCATCCGCGCGTACATGTCCCTCGCCCGGTTGTTTCGGGCGTTGGTGTCGAGCCGGAGCTCAAAGAGATCGCGCTCGAAGGCGTATTCCTCATAGAACTCTACAAAAGCGCGTCCGTAGCCCTTCTTCTGGGAGCGGGGCGAGATCATCAGCGTATGAAGAACACAGGCCTCCTCGTTATAGCGCCAGGGTGCGTCGGCATAGACGTCCACCTGGGTGCGGTTGATGATGGCGCTGCCGAGGATCCGGTTGCCCTCCTCAAGAACAAACAGATCGCCCCGCTGCAGCGCGGCCTCGGCGGTTGCGCGGACGGGATAGACCCCGCGGATCCACCCGGTTGTGATCAGTCCGGCCTCCTCCGCGCTGTGGATCTCTTCATATAGCTTCGCCACGCCGTTCAGGTCAAACAGCATGGCCCTTCGGATATTCATACTGTGACTCCCACCTCCCCCGGACGGTGATCCGGACTGAGCTGCCTTTACAATACTTGTTTTTCTGTTCGGATACAATTGCGATATTGTAAACTTTCTGCTATACTGGACCCACCGGTAGAATTCAGCGGTAGAATGAAGAAAACGAAACTCTGTTCCGATGGGAGGCACCGGTCATGGAAAAAACAATTTATGACAATTACGTGGACATTCTGAGGGAGGAGCTCGTGCCGGCGATGGGCTGCACCGAGCCGATCGCGATCGCCTATGCGGCGGCGCTCGCCCGCGACACCCTGGGGCGGATGCCGGAGAGATCCGTCCTCACGGTGAGCGGAAACATCATCAAGAACGTGAAGAGTGTTGTGGTCCCCAACACCGGAGGGAGAAAGGGAATGCGCACGGCGCTCGCCGCGGGTCTGTGCTTCGGAAAGGCGGAGAAGGAGCTGGAGGTGCTCTCGGAGGCCACGGAGGAGGACATCAGGGAGCTGGACCGTTATCTGGAGACGGCGGAGATCCGGCTTGAAGAATCGACGTCGGAGCAGCCCTTTGACCTGGAGGTGGCGCTGGAGGCCGGGGCGGAGAGCGCCTACATCCACATCGTCAGTCACCACACCAACGTCGTCTGCATCCGGAAAAACGGCGAGACCCTCCTGGAGAAGCCCTTCACGGACGAAACGGTCCAGGCGCCGGAGAACAGGAAGCTTCTCAGTGTCGAGAAGATCGTGGAGTTTGCGGACACGGTGAACCTGGACGACGTGCGCCCGATCCTGCAGAGGCAGATCGACTGCAACCTGGCCATCGCCAAAGAGGGACTCAGCGGAAAATACGGAGCCGGCATCGGCAAGATCCTGCTGCTGAGCTACGGCAACAGCGTGCATAACCGGGCCAAGGCCTGGGCGGCTGCCGGATCCGACGCCCGGATGGACGGCTGTGAGCTCCCCGTCGTCATCAACTCCGGCAGCGGAAACCAGGGCATCACGGCCTCCATCCCCGTCATCGTGTACGCGAAGGAGTGCGGTGTGTCCGAGGACCTCCTGTACCGCGCGCTGGTGATCTCGAACCTGATCACTATCCACCTGAAGACCGGGATCGGCAGCCTCTCGGCCTACTGCGGCGCGACCTCAGCCGGCGCGGGCGCCGGTGCGGGAATCTGCTATCTCTACGGAGGCGGATATTCCGAAATCGCCCATACGGTCGTGAACGCGCTGGCCATCAATTCCGGCATGATCTGCGACGGCGCCAAGGCAAGCTGCGCGGCCAAGATCGCCTCGGCGGTGGAGGCGGGCCTGCTGGGGATGCGCATGAACATGCATGACAGCCAGTTCTACGGCGGCGACGGCATTGTCGTCACCGGCGTGGAGAACACGATCCGCGCGGTCAGCAGCATCGCCAGGGACGGGATGAGAAGCACCGACAAAGAGGTCATCCGCCTGATGCTGGAGAATTCTCACTGACACTGCTGAATGCCGAAGATCCGAAGTGCAGATTCTGAATCCCGTCTTACATCCCCCGCTCCGGCGGGGGTTTTTTCATGCATCCCGGACGATGGGATATAGTTGCGGTTTCCTGCTGCCCCTGTCCCGATCAGCAGGACGCGATCCGAACGCTCTCTTGTCCATTCAGTCTTTTTCTGACTTGACATTTTTCAAGTGTTATGCAACTGTACAGGCAGGAGGTGGCAGACATATGAGACTCTTCGCAATCAGGGATGAATCCATGACAGAGGATACAATCCTCGGTTGACAGTTAATAGTTTGTCGGCATGGCATCATTGTAATTCTTCATCTGAAGCAAAGAATCGAATTCATCTTCACCATTTTCAATCATTGTCTTGAGCGTGTTTCGTCTCGTCCGCTTCCGGCATTGTCAGTGCGACATACTTTGCGTCCTTCACAACGGTGACCTCCGGCTGTGCCGGATGATAGGTGGAGACAAGTTCGGATACCAGATCCCGGATTTCCTCGCTGTTGCTCTCCGATGCCTCTCTCAGTTCCTTCAGGCGCTCCAGAAACCAGTTCATGTCAAAATGAATCGGACACCCGATATGGATCAGCGAATTCTCTGTTTTCTTCAGACCTTCCTCCGCCATCAGCTTTTCTTCATAGAGCTTTTCACCCGGACGAAGTCCTGTGTATACGATTTTGATATCCTCGTCCGGAACAAAGCCGGACAGCCGGATCAGGTTCCTGGCCAGTGTATCGATCTTCACCGGGCTCCCCATATCCAGAACGAAGATTTCACCTCCGCCTGCACAGGTTCCCGCCAGCAACACCAGGCTCACAGCTTCCGGAACCGTCATAAAGTAACGGATGATATCCGGGTGAGTCACAGTCACCGGTCCGCCCTGTGCAATCTGGCGTTTGAAAATCGGCACGACAGAGCCGTTGCTTCCCAGGACATTTCCGAAGCGGACAGCTACAAATTCTGTCTTCGGTTCGATCCTTTCCGGCAGTTCAGCCTTCGGCAGTTCCGGAAACAGCATCGGAATCTCTGATGTTTTCTTCTCCTTCACCTTTGCATCGAAGGCCTGAATGATCATCTCGCACAGGCGCTTGGATGCACCCATAATATTGGTCGGGTTGACGGCCTTATCCGTAGAGATCAGCACGAACCGCTCACAGCTGTTCATAAGCGCGGCTAAGGCCGTCTTATACGTCCCAAAAGCATTGTTCTTGATCGACTCGTTCGGGCTGTCCTCCATCAGCGGGACATGCTTGTGCGCAGCAGCGTGATAAACAATCTGAGGCCGGTACTTACCGAAGACCTGAAACAGCCTGCGGATATCCCGCACAGATCCAATCAGAACCTCGAGGTTTAGCTCCGGATACTTTTCTTTCAGTTCAAGCTGAATCGCGTAGGCATTGTTCTCATAGATATCAAAGATAATCAGCTGCTTCGGGTGATGTGCTGCAATCTGCCGGCAGAGCTCTGAGCCGATGGAGCCGCCTCCGCCCGTAACCAGAACCGTCTTTCCATTTATAAATTCAAAGACTTCCTTCATGTCGGGCTGGATGGGTTCACGGCCGAGAAGATCCTCGATGCTGACCTCCTTCATGTCGCTGACGCTGACCTGCCCCAGAACAATCTGGTACATACCCGGGAGTGATTTCAGCTCACAGTCCGTCTCCTTGCAGATGCCCAGGATCTCTTTCTTATCCTCCGCCTTTGCAGATGGGATCGCCAGATAAATTTTGGTAACTCTGTACTTTTCAACGTTTGTCAGAATGTCTTCACGGCCGCCTACTATGGGCACCCCTTCGATATAACGGTTCCACTTGTTGGGATTGTCATCGATAATGCAGACGACTTTCTCGTGGATCTCTTCCGCTGACCGGATATCCCGCAGAATCATCTGTCCTGCCGCCCCGGCTCCGATCAGCATGACGCGATCCGTAATCTCTCCCTTGTCCACCAGCTTTTGCAGATACAGCACAAGTCGGTAGGAGACCCTGGGCAATATCAGCAGGACCGTCTGAAGCACAGGGCCCATCATATAGTAAGACACCGGCATATGGCCTACCAGAAGTCGTCCCAGTGCAATATGAAGTGCCGATGTAACCAGGGACAGAATCAGAACCCGCGAAAGATCCCGATAGCTGGAGAAACGAAGCATACTGCGATACAGATGGCAGAGCAGAAAGAGTACAACACAGCCAAGTGCATACCACGGAGTGAACTGTCTGAAACGCAGGAGAAACTTCTGCATTATCGCCTCAAAGCTGAAATCGAAGCGGATCCACAAGGCTAAAAACCAGGCTGCGTTCAGCGCCAGATAATCATAGACCATCAGGCATGCTGCGATCACCTGCCAGTGTTCTATTCTCTTTTTTCTTCGGTTCATAGACTCCCTCTTCCTGTAATCAGATCTATCACCTGCATCATTTCCGTGGTCTGTAAAAAGATCATTATCACTGCTTCCGGCGACAGTTTTCCAGATATTCCTTTGTCATCACATTTTTTAGGGCAGAATTATACCATAAAATGGTATGTTAGTAAAGGAAAGTCTCGCTATTCACATGCTTCAGATAATTAACTAATACTTCCCACATGGTTTTCTGGGATAAAAGCCTGTAACACCGTGTGAGTTGGCTCCAGAATAGATTTATGCGCAACAGGCAGCATCAAGTTCGGGGCATAAAGCCTGCTGAAGAGAATAAATGAAGATACTGCACATTGCAAGCCATAAGTCGAAAATGGATCGCACGGTTTCTGCTAATTGTAAATTTTCTATCACTTCGGTGATATTTCTCACTCCCGCCACTTGACTGTATATCACCGAGGCGATAGAATCAGAGACGAATGGAGGACTGACAATGGACAAACTTATTACCATTTACCACGGCTCAAAACAGATTGTGGAAGTACCGACTTTTGGCCTTGGCAGAAAGAATAACGATTTCGGTCTGGGCTTTTACTGCACAGAGAGCAACGAACTTGCGAAGGAATGGGCAGTCTCCTCGTTGAGCGACGGTTTTTCAAATCGCTATACATTGGATACGGAATATCTGAACACACTAAACCTGAACAGCCCGAATTACACGATCCTCAATTGGATAGCTGTGCTCGTTGAGCACCGTCTGTTCAGCATTAAGACCCCAATTGCGAGAAGAGCAAAACAGTATCTGATCGAGCATTTCGGGGTCAATGTAAACGCATTTGACCTGATTACTGGTTACAGAGCGGATGATTCCTATTTCGACTTCGCGGAGGCTTTTTTGAATAACACGATTACTGTCGAGCAGCTTTCCCGCGCTATGCGTCTCGGGAAGTTAGGAGAACAGATCGTCATTAAGTCACAATTCGCATTTTCAAAAATTAAGTACGAAGGATTTGAAGTTGCCCGGAAGGATGAGTTCTATGTTCTTCGTAAAGCCAGAGATGATGAGGCCAATCAAACATACCTGGACATACAAGAAGAAGAGAGCGATGGCTTATATGTTCAGGATATTATAAGGGGAGGCATATCCAATGACGATCCACGCATACCAAGAAACGTATCTTTTTAAAGCCCAGGCTTCACTTGGTGATGCTTTCGATTACGCCATCAATACTTGCGAAATCCCTGGTGAGGATTTTATTAAGTTCTTCACCGCAAGCTCAGTCAGCAAGCGAATGGAAAATGGCGAGCCTGCTTTCCTTGCAGGAAAAAGCGGAATTGAGATTGCAGTCGATGTTGTTCTTGAGACAACAGGTAAACAATTGGACAAAGTCCCACCTGAACATATGGGACGTTCCCGCGAGTACTGGATCGGCTGGGCGGTCTGCTATTACCAATGGTTCTCCGGAAGAAGCTTCAATGACATCTTCAAGGTTCTCTCCTTTGATGATCTGCAGAATATGTACTATACGCTCCATGAAGCGGATATCACTAAATTTGCAGATATCGTTGATGATAAAATACGGGAGCACTTCAAAGATACGAATCTGAAACGCATCCGCACATCCTATGGCTGTACACAGGCTGAGCTTTCGGAACGCTCCGGTGTGTCCCTCCGATCCATCCAAATGTATGAGCAACGGAATAAGGACATCAATAAAGCCAGCGCCGAAGCACTCTATCGCATTTCAAAGGTTCTCGGATGCACGGTTGAAGATCTCCTTGAAAAATAATCTCCTGCCGGACTTCACAGAATACTGCCAAAGAAAACAGCGCCCGCTGGATTACTGAAAATAGAAATCTCAGCGGGCATTCGTCTTAGCACTCAACCTGAACATTATCATCGCTTACCAGCACCCGGCTCACCTCCCGGCTGAACCGGCCTTCATCCATCGCCTGTGGTTCGAATTCCCCTTCTTGAAACGGTGCTCTCCCGCTTTCGCGTTATCCCGAATCAGGTCGCCGTGTTTGCCGGGTATCGTCTGAAGCTCTACATCCACAGCAGGGCTGTCATACACACCGGGGCCGCTGATATAGAGCAGGAAATCCTTACTGTTCTTTCCGGCGAAGGTCAGGTAATTGCGGACATATCTTGTTTTCAGTTCAAAGAGCGACATATCTGAATCGCTCAGGATCGGCATTCTCTGCATCGGATTCTCCTTTCTCCCCACAGCAGGGCATGAAAAAAGCGCAGGAGTGTGATTCCTACGCTTCTTTGCGGTTTCGGCTAAAATACGATTAAATCTTATTATGGGTGATAATCTAAATCATCCAGATTGGAAGAATGAACGTGCTCCTGTCTATCGCGGAAACTTCCTCGCGTAGACACAAGATAGCGCCAGCACCTCTTGGAACAGACCCCTTATCCAACACCTTAAAGGCTGATGCAAGCTCAATTCCCGGATTCGTGCTCTTTTTGATTTCCAGAGGATGGAGTTCACCGTCCGCTTCGACAACCATGTCAATCTCATTGGTATCCTTATCTCTGTAGTAGTGCATCAGGCACTCCCTTGCGCTGTTCAGCCAGGTCTTCCTGATTTCAGCCACTGTGTAGTTCTCAAGAATTGCGCCATTAATTGCGCCATTCATGAGAATTTCCGGGCTGGAGTATTTTGTAAGATAAGCAACAAGTCCTGTGTCAAAAAAGTACATTTTCGGTGTCTTCACCGTCCTCTTCAATAGATTATTAGAATACGGTCTCAGATAAAAAATAACTTCCGACTTCTCCAGAACCTGCAGCCATCGTTTTGCTGTATCATCCGAGACGCCGACATCTCCCGCAATGTC
>JAILFJ010000074.1 GCA_024697625.1 Oscillospiraceae bacterium | reverse complement strand
GAAGTATCGGATATAATCCGTGTCGTGGCAGAATTCCAGCCAGGTGGTAACCGAGCCGAGAGAGAAGCCTCCGAAGGCACGGTGGTCACGGCTTGCTTTCAGATCCTCGTCGGAGGGAGATGCCGCATAGGTATGGTACTTCCCTTCCACGGTCGGCATCAGATGGTTTTCAAAGTCCAGATGGAAAGCGCGAAACTCCTCGATGGAGCTTGAGAAATCCGTACTGCTGTTGGGATTGTAAAAAGTAGCCGAGACGATGATGATCGGTGGAATTTCTCCGCGCTCGATCAGATTGTCGAACATGTTTTTGATATCGGCATATTCAAAGTATTCGCCCGTATGTCCGCCCCAGCCGTGCATCAGGTACAGAATGTTATAGCGCTTTACCTTGTCGTTCTCATCGTAGCCGTAAGGGGTGTATACATAGGCCGTCTTGGTAATGGGGGCACTGTCACGGACGTAGTCCTCGGAATCGTAATCCAGACGTGTGACTTTGCCGGGTCGCGCAGATGCCTCTCTGTACGCTGCGGGCACTGCCGCGGTGTAGCCCGTTTGAGCGAGTTGTTCTACTGTGACAGTTTCCGATGCGTGGGCCGTGTTTCCTTTACCGGTAAGGAAAGTGCCAACCGCGATGCAAAAGCATGCTGCGATCATAAGATAGATTGCATTTTTCAAAATTGATCCTTCCTTTTACTTAGAATCCCCCGCCATAATTGACGGAGGATTTTAGTTTATTTGAGTTTCTTTCCGAAGAAAGCGCCGAGCTTGTTCACAGCCGCGCACACATATTCCTCTACCCAGTAGGTGCGGATGTGGCTGGCATTGGGGATGGTGTAGAGTTCTTTGTCATCGGCATTGACCGCCTTGACGAAAGCGTCCACGCTCATATACAGCGTATCGGCCTTCTCGCCGCAAATCATCAGCAGCGGCTGGTCAATGAGGTCCATGCGGTCTTCGACATCGAATGCGATCAGCTTCATGAAGGATTCCGCCGTGTAGCTGCCGGTGGCATTGGGGTGCTTGTGGGTCAGGCCATAATACTCAATGCCATCCCGGTAAAGGGTGTTTTCCGGCAAGGTCAGCATCTGGGCACGCAGCTCCTCGTCGGTCTTGTCGGGAGGCAGGAAACCGATGTACTCAACCTCACCGCGCAGCTCTTTTGCCCTTGCTACGGCCGCCTGACGCAACCGTTTCTGCGCTCCTTCTTTGTCCGCGTCGTGGAAGCCGTTGCGGCGAACACGGCCGGAATTGAACATGGAGAGAGTCGCCACCGCCTTGATGCGCTTGTCTGTCTGGGCGCAAGCCAGGGTGTACCCGCCGCCTCCGCAGATGCCGAGGGCACCGATGCGTGAAAAGTCCACCTTTGGAAGCTGGGAAAGGTAATCCACCATGCCGCTCACGTCCCCGATGCGGTTGGCGGGATAGTCCCGAAGCCGTGGCTCGCCGCCGCTCTCCCCTTGATAACGTGCGTCACAGGCCAGAGTGATAAAGCCAAGCTCTGCAAGACGCTGGGCATAAAGGCCCGCCACCTGCTCCTTACAGCCGCCGTTGGGGTGGGCCACCGTGACGGCAGGATACTTCTTCTTGTTCTTCTCACTGTAATCCGCGGGCAGGAAGAGATTCGCCGCAGCCTCGATGCCGTCCACCGCATAGCGCACGGGACGGATATTGACTTTGCCGGGCTCGTTTGCCTCGATCGCCCCGCCGTAGATCAGTCCGAAAGGATTCGACATATCCGTATCCCCCTTACTTTAATCCCAGTTTTTCAAGCCATTTGCTGATCGCTTTTACATCGCCGCGTTCTGCGCTGCGCATCTCCATGGGCAGGCCGTCGAGCACACGGGCTTTGGGCTCCAATTGCTGGATCGTGCGATAGGTTCCGCCGTCTCCGGAACCCATGTGGGTATTGAACGGAATAATGGTCTTGCCGGAAAAATCATACTTATCAAAGAAGGTGTACAGGATCATTGGGAAGGTGTACCACCACATGGGGTAGCCCACGAAGATCGTGTCGTAGTCCTGGACAGAGATCTCGTTCTTGATAGCCGGGCGGGCATTGCTGTCATGTTCCTGCTTGGCCAGCTTCGCGAGCTGGTTGTAGTGATCCCGGTTGCTGTCGTAGGGCACAAGCGGCTCGATCTCCACAAGATCGGCGCCTGTCTGTTTTGCAATGATCTCGGCCATGTTCTTTGCCGTCCCGTATACGGAAAAATAAACAACAAGTGATTTGCTCATTTTCGCTTCTCGTCCATCATATCTTTGGTGATTATTATTTCAGCCAGTCCTGCGTATCAAGGTACTCCGTAAATTCTTTCTGAGCCGCCTCGTTGTCGATCATGGCGCTCAGTGAGTACTGGGCGAAGATCTCCATATCTGGCTGAAACTCTGCAAGCTCCTTCAGGATGTTGCTGTTGCCGCTTCCCCGGTTGATGCTGAAGTAACCAAGCTGCTTGCCGGAGAGATCCACCTGCTGGAAGAAGCTGCGCACCGGCTGCGGCATGGTGTACCACCAGATCGGAGAGAGAAAATAGACGGTGTCGTACTCTTTCCATTCCGGCAGCTCTTCGGCAAAGCTGAACTGTCTGTTTTCGTTTTTGTCCGTCTGTGCGCCGTCCACCATATCCTCAAACTTCGGCGCGTAGGGCTCTGTGATATGAAGGGCATAGACCTCGGC
>JAILFJ010000019.1 GCA_024697625.1 Oscillospiraceae bacterium | reverse complement strand
TCGCGATCATTGCGGTGGATAAACCCGAAACTTAACCGGAAAGAAGCAGCCGGAGGATAAAACAGCGAGGTTTTATCCCCCGGTTCAGTTTTTCACATCAGCGGCGCCACGAATTTCATGATCCCGCCCAGCAGCTTATAGGAGAGCTTTTCTTTTTGGATGCTCTCAGCTGTGATGGCCCGGCATTTGGCAAGCGTCTCCTGAAAATCCCGCTCAGTATCGGGAATACAGTCCGCCTGATATAGATAGGTAGCGCACTCAAAGTGATGATACAGGCTGCGGTAATCCAGATTGATCGTCCCGACGACGGCCTTTCGGTCGTCGCTGACGAAGACCTTGGCATGAACAAAACCCGGCGTGTATTCGTACAGCTTGACCCCGGCGTCGGTCAACGCACGGTAGTGCGTTTTGGCCAGAGCATAGGCGGCCTTTTTGTCCGGGATTCCCGGAAGAATAAGCTTCACGTCCACACCGCGCTGGGCTGCATATTTGAGTGCAGTCTCCATCTCACCGTCCAGGATCAGATAGGGCGTCATAATATGGACATAATCGGTTGCCCGGTTGAGGATATCCATGTAGACGGTTTCGCCCACCTTGTCCTCATCCAGAGGGCAATCTCCGTAAGGGATCACATAGCCGCATGCCGGCTCCGCTTTGACGGGTACATGGCATGCGGAAAAGTCAGGCGATTCCTCATCCAGATTCCACATCTGCAGAAACATCAGCGTAAAACTCCGGACAGCAGGACCGCGAAGTCTCACGGCGGTATCCTTCCAATGCCCAAAGCGTTTGACTCTGTTGATATATTCGTCGGCCAGGTTCACACCGCCGTTAAAGGCGACCTTCCCGTCGATCACCAGGATCTTGCGGTGATCCCGATAATTGTAGTGCGAGGAAACGACAGGGATGATCGGAGCAAAGGCTTTGGATTTGATCCCTTTGGCTGTCAACAGTTTGCGATAATTAACGGGAAGCTGCTTGATCTCGCACATCCCGTCGTACATGACGCGTACGTCCACCCCAGCCTGGGCTTTGCGGATCAGGACGTCCAGGATCTCGCCCCACATTTCACCTTCTTCGATAATGAAGTACTCCATGTAAATGAAGTGTTCCGCCTTCTCCAGTTCCTCCAGCATAGCGGTGAACTTCTCTTCCCCGCTCGGGAAATAGTCCACCGCCGTAGTGTCATAGATTGGAAAACAGCCGCTCCGACAAAGATAACGCGCCAGATCATCCGTGCCGGAGCCGTCCTTTTCCAGCGCAGAAAGAACCTTCTTGTCCTGCTCCAGCTCGCTTTTGGTGGCCGTGATGATCTGCTCCACACGCTCCCTCATTTTCCGGTGACCCCAGTTCCTCTGCGTGAATAACAAAAAGATGGTTCCGGGGATCGGCGCAAGGGAAATGATCCACATCCAGGTGAGTTTTGCCGAGGAATCCATCCGGTTATTGAAAAGATAAACGATCATGATGGCTGTGAAGAACGCCTGGCCGGCGGCAAAGTGCGGCAGATATCGGCTTAGCCAGGAATAGACCGTCAGAAGGATCAGCACCTGCAGGGCCAGCAGCAGGGCGATGACCGGGACACGACTGAAAATGAGGCGCAGCAGTCCCTTCTTAACGGGCTTGGCCAGACGGACGATCCTGCGTTCTTGCTCCATAATGTATTCTCCCTTCCCTGGTGTTTCTCTTATGAAGATTCCGGCTCTGGCGGCTTGTACCCCCTGCGGTATAGGCGAAACTGCGTGTGTTCCTGATAGATCGTGTATATCACAGCGGTCAGCGGGATGGAGAAAACCATACCGACGAGCCCCATCAGCCGTCCGCCGACCGTAACGGCGATCAGCGTGAGCAGCGGCGGGAGCCCAACGGACGACCCCACCACATGGGGATAGAGAAACTGATTTTCCACAAACTGCGTCACACAGTACACCACACAGTACAGGACGATTTTCTCAGGTTCTGCCAGAAAAGTCAGCAGGCCGCCGACCACGAAGGAAAATGCCGAGCCCACATACGGAATGAAAGAACAGATACCGGTCAGCGTTGCGGTGATCCCGGCATAAGGGATCCGGAAAACAGTGAGAGTGAGGAACATCAGCAGCCCCAACAGAACGGCCTCAAGAAATTGCCCGGACAGAAAGCGCGTATAGACCTGATTGGTCAGTCTTGCGAGACGGACAAGCTCTTCGGCGGTCTCACGACGAAAATACGCATAGACAAAGCGCCGCCCCTCCGTACACAGCATGTCTTTATCCAGCAGTACGTAAATTGAGATCACAGCGGCAATGACGCCGGTCACAGCCCAAGAGACCAGTGAGGACGGCAAGCCGACCGCGACGGACCAGAGGTTGGAGAAATGATCCGATATCGCGTCCAGCAGTCCGCGGATTTCCGTGCTCTCCAGCTGGCCGATGAGCCCGTCATTTTGCAGGAAAGGGATTTGTCTGAGGGTTTCCACCCATTCCGGCCATTTCCGCAGGATCAGCGCGTACAGGCTCGCCAGGGAGCTTGCGAGATGCGGCACGGTAATGGTGCACACCAGGACGATCAGCAGCGCGAAAAGGCCCAGACTGATCATTAAGCTG